>JAYUFG010000430.1:0-10672 GCA_043738845.1 Planctomycetaceae bacterium | reverse complement strand
ATTGTTCCCCCGGACCTTCGCATTGTCCGCGCTCGCTGGTGCCCTTTTCACGCTGGTGTTTTATGGGCGTCATAAAAGCGGTGATTTCCGGCCGACATTTCTAAGAGGAGGGGAGTTGGTTCGTACCGCTCGCCCAGGTGGGCCAGTGGTTGAAGCCACTCGACGATCTTGGCCGCTCCGACCGTGTCGGCCCAAAACAGCAAGCCACCCTTAAACGGTGGGAACCCCAAACCAAAGATCAAACCGAGATCGACGTCCCGCACGTCGCGAACGAGATGTTCCTGCAAAACGCGGGTGGCTTCCAAAAACATCGGCAGGAACAAACGATGCGTCAGTTGTTCGGCAGTGAATTTTTGTTTTTCGTCGCGAAGATAAGGGGCAATCAACTTGGGCAAATCGGGATCAGGTCGTCCACGACCTTTCTTGTCGTCGTACTTAAAGAACCCGGCACCCGACTTTTGGCCCAGCCGACCCTGCTTGAGCAGATTCGTAATGATCGGCGAGAGCATCGTCCGTTTGGGAAAGGCTTCCCACATCACTCGGCCCGCATAGACGGCCGTGTCGAGTCCAACCACATCGTACAGCGTGATCGGTCCCATCGGCATTCCGAAATTCTTGGCCGCCTTTTCAATGGCCGGAATTTCCGCTCCCTCGGCGATCAATTCCAACGCCTCGTTCATGTAAGGAAAGAGCAAGCGGTTCACCAAGAAACCCGGCCCGTCGTTGACGACAATCGGCGACTTGCCAAGCGATTTCGCATACGCCACGGCGGTCGCCACCGTTTCGTCACTCGTCGCCGGACCGCGAATCACTTCGACCAGCGGCATCTTGCGGACCGGGTTGAAAAAGTGGATGCCGCAAAAACGGTCGGGATGCGCAAGCCCTTCCGCCAGCTTCTTGATCGGAATGGTCGAGGTGTTTGTGGCCAAAATGGTCGTCGGAGAAAGCAACGGCTCAATCCGCGAGTAAATCCGCTTTTTAACATCGGGATTCTCGACAATCGCTTCAATGACTAAATCGCTCGCGGCGAGTTCACTGTCCGAAGCGGTCGCGTGCAGCAGTGGGGCAAACTTTACCGCGCGAGCCACGTCGGGGCCGTTCTTGGCCTTATCGAAGGAGACTTCTTCGAGAATTTTTTGCACGCCCGAGGACAGGGCTTCCGGCACCGCGTCGGCCATCGCGACCGGGACATTCCGCTTGATATTCGCGGCCGCGATCCCTTGACCCATGATGCCCGCTCCGATCACGGACATGCTTCTGATCTTTCCCGGTGTCACGTCGGACCGGTCGATCCCGGTATCTTTTTTATTGCGGTCGGTCAGAAAGAAGACATTGAGCAACGCCCGATTGACGGGCGAACCGAAAAGCTGGGCCATCCCTTCGGCCTCAGCCGTACAGGCCGCATCAATATCGAGACCGGCCGACGACAACATAACCTCGAGCGCGGCCATGGGTGCCGGATATTGCCCTTTCGTTTGTTGTTGAATGTAACCAGAAGCGGTCGCGCCGAGAAAGCTAAGTTCTGTGTCGTTGATGACGATGGGGCCAAACCATTTTTGTCGATTGGCCAAGTATGGGTTCGACGTTTGTTCAGCGCGAATGAGTTCGATCGCCGCCTCCACCAATCGAGCGACTGGCACAACGTCGGTTGCCAGACCCATCTTCACGGCGGTCTTACCGTCAATCGATTCGCCACCGGTGACGAGTTCCACCGCGTTGGACAGTCCGACAATTCTCGACGAGCGGGCCGTACCGCCCCAGCCCGGAAACAATCCGAGCTTGACCTCCGGAAATCCGAACTGCGTTTTAGGATCGTCGGACAAGATTCGATGATCGCACCAAATTGCCAATTCTGCACCGCCGCCGACGCAAATCCCGTCGATGGCCGCGACGGTGACGAACGGCATTTTCGACAATCGCTGAAACAGGTTTCTCCCTCGATTGCACATGGCCACGGTTTGCTCGGACGGAATATCGAGCGACGCTGCAAACTCGCGCAAATCGGCCCCGGCGATAAACGAACCAGGTTTGCCCGACCGAATGATTAACCCGGCCAAATCAGTTCGCTTTTCCACCGCGTCGAGATAGCTCGACAATTCATCGAGCACATGACTCGACAGGACATTCGCTCCCTTTTTAGGATCGTCAAGCGTCAGAACGGCGAGGTCCGTTTGCGGAAAGGAAAGCGTGATGATGGGATGAGCGGGCATAGAGATCATTCTTACGTGAGTGACAAAGGTGGACGCGAGCGCGACAATAGAACCATGACAACGCAGGAACCGTTGCGACCATTCGTAAGAATGCCGCCTACGACACCGTTATCTTGGAGCGCGACGTAGAAAAACGCAAGTCCGAGCAAGCGGCCAATGACAGCAGAATCCGCTAAAGAACGGGTTAAGAATAGCAGGGCGACGAGTTTCTGACTACACCCCGACCACTTCCTTCGGTGATGCACACGCTCGAATGCAGTGCTGATCGGTCGCCAAATCTTCGTCGAGTTCTGCCTGCGGCGGAAGTTGCAGAAACACGTCAGTCCCCTCGATCTTCACCGGGAACGTGCGGATCGAGTAATCCTCGCCGGTGAGGCATTCGCCCGATTCGAGCGAATAAGTCTTTTTGTGCAACGGGCAGGCGACCTTCGGCGTTCCCGCTTGGTCGCCGACGATCCCGCGCGACAGGACGAATGCCTGTTTGTGCGGGCACATGTTCTGAGTGGCGTACCATTCGCCGCGCGAAACGAAGTTGAAGACAGCCAGTTGCGACTTGCCATACTTGACCGTCGAGCCGCCGTCACGCGGGAAATCATTGACGACGCCGACCTTCACCCAGGACGTATTCGATTTTGTTTCTGGTTCCGGTTCTGGCACCGATACGCTGGCGACCTCCGACCATTTCTTGCCGTTGGGGAGCGTGATCTGGTCGAGCGTGACGCCGTCCTTGGGCCAATCGGCCGGGCGACGTTGTCCCCGCTCGTGAACGAACTCGACGGACGATTCTCCTTCATCCGAGTTCATAAACTGTTTGAAGAATTTCCGCCGCTCCGGGTCTTTAACGACCTCGGTCCATTCACATTTGTACGTATCGACCAGGAATTGCATTTGATGTTCGAGTTCATCGCAGATGTTCAACTTGTCGTCGATAATCACTTGCTTGAGATACTCGATCCCGCCCGGCAGACTTTCCAGCCACACACTCGTTCGCATCAGCCGGTCGGCTGTTTGAACATAGTACATCAAGAAGCGGTCGATATATTTGATCGCCGTGTTGTCATCAATATCGGCGGCGAGGAGATCGGCATGTCGCGGTTTCGAGCCGCCGTTACCGCAGACGTACAGGTTGTAACCCTTCTCGGTGGCGATGAGTCCAAAGTCTTTGCTCTGCGCCTCGGCACATTCGCGAATGCAGCCCGACACGCCGGACTTTAATTTGTGCGGGGCACGCAAACCTTTGTAACGGTTCTCAACGCGAATGGCGAAGCCGACCGAATCTTGCACACCATAACGACACCATGTCGAGCCAACGCAGCTTTTGACCGTTCGCAACGCCTTGCCATAGGCGTGACCACTTTCAAAACCGGCGGCGACCAGTTCTTCCCAAATTTCCGGCAAGTCTTGCACGCGGGCACCGAAGAGATCAACCCGCTGGCCACCGGTGATTTTGGTATACAGGTTGTAATCGTTGGCGACTTTGCCGAGGGCGATCAATTTGTCGGGCGTAATTTCTCCACCGGGGACACGGGGGACGACGGAGTACGTTCCATCGCGTTGAATGTTTGCCAGGAAGCGGTCGTTGGTGTCTTGAAGCGTGGCATGATTCAGGATTTCGTCATTCCACAGGCTGGCCAAGATCGACGCGACCGCTGGCTTGCAGATTTCGCAACCGTTGCCCGTCCCTTCACGAACGACCAACTCGTCGAACGATTTGATCTGTTTGATTTTGACGATGTGATAAAGTTCTTGTCGAGTGAAAGCGAAGTGTTCACACAGGCTGCGGTTGACCGATTTGCCCGCCGCTTCGAGTTCGCGATTGAGGAGCGACGTCACGAGGGGCATACAGCCGCCGCAGCCGGTTCCCGCCTTCGTACAGGCTTTGACTTCGCCCACCGTGGTCAAATTGCGTTCACGAATCGAGGTGCAAAGTTGTCCTTTGGTGACGTTGTTGCAGGAGCAGATTTGGCAATCGTCGTCCATCCCTTCGACGCCCGCCCCTTCACCCGCTTGCTTGCCGACGACGAGTTCCGACGGCGGGACGTCAATGTCCTTGCCGCTTTTGACGAGCGACGAGAGGCGGGGATAATCGTTGGCATCGCCGACCAAAATTCCGCCGAGCAGTTTCTTACCGTCGAGGCTAAACAGCAGTTTTTTGTACTTGCCGCCGAACGGGTCTTCGTAAACCAGCGGGGTCGCCCGATAAATGGGAGCTTCATAATCGCCAAAGCTGGCGACATCGACGCCCATCAGTTTGAGCTTGGTCGAGAGGTCGGCCCCATGGAAGAACTTTGATCCGCCGCAGAAATTGTGGGCACAGATATCGGCCATTTCGTAACCCGGTGCGACGAGACCATACACCATGTTCATGTGCAGGGCAACTTCGCCAATGGCAAAAATTCGCTCGTCGCTCGTGCGGAGTCGATCATCGACCGTCACGCCACCCCGTTCGCCCACTCGCAGATCGCACTTGCGGGCGAGTTCGTCGCGGGGACGAATTCCGGCAGAGACGACGATCATGCCGACGTCGATTTCTTCGTCGTCGGTGAAGACCATTTTTTCGACGTGACCGTTACCGACGATCTCTTTGGTCGATTTGTTGAGCATGACCTTGACGCCCAACTCTTGAATTTTGCGAACCAAGAGCCGCGAGCCAGCATCGTCCACCTGTCGCGGCATGAGGCGTGGGCTAAACTCGATGACATGCGTTTGCAAACCAAGGTCGAGTAACGCCTTGGCCGCTTCGAGGCCGAGCAATCCACCGCCGATCACGGCCGCCTTTTTCACGTGCTTGGCACGAGCAATCATTTGTTCGAGATGCTCAATCGTCCGATAGAGATAGACCCCTTCTTTGTCGATGCCCGGCAGTGGCGGGACAAACGGATTCGAGCCAGTCGCCAAGACGACGTGGTCATAGCGAATTTGCACCCCTTTTTCCGACGTCACAATTTGTCGTTCGCGGTCGATGCTGGCCGCCTTGTCACCGACGTGCAATTCAATTTTGTTTTCGCGATACCAATCAAGATCGGCCAGCATGAGCGTCTGCACATCGCGGCTCGTGAAAAAGCTCGTCAGGCCAACGCGATCATAGGCGGCCCGTGGCTCTTCGCAAAACGTCACAATCCGATAGTGGCGGTCCACATCGTACTCGACCAGCTTCTCGCAGAAGCGGTGGCCGACCATGCCGTTGCCGATCACGACGATGGTTTGTTGTGTGGTGGAAGTTGGCATATATGAGAACCTTGGATGGAAAGCGATAACTGCGTGGTGGGGGCGAGGGACAATGTCAAATGACTAAGGACAAATGTCAAATGAATGACGAATGAAAAATGTCGAATGTCTCAAAGTGAATGCCCAAATGTTTTGTTTTGAATTTATCTTTTTTAGGTTCGAGTTTGTTTCGGATTTCGAGTTTCTCCATTTGTCATTCCTATGCGTCTCCCGCCTCGACCGGCCGCACCCGTACCGCACAGTTCTTATACGACGGCTGCTTCGAGTACGGATCAAAGTGGGCCATCGTCAAACGATTCGTCGCCACATAGTGCATCGGCATGAAAACCTGCCCCGGCTGCACGGCGGGCGTCACGAATGCCCGGGCTCTTACTTTACCACGCTGTGACTCGACAATCACCATTTGACTGGGACGGATATGACTTTTGCGCGCGTCCTCGGGATTGATCTCCACGTATAAATCAGCCGGATAAAGCTGTTTTAAGACGGGCGATTTTCCCGTTCGCGTTTGAGTGTGCCATTGAGACGCCGTCCCGCGCCCTGTCAACAACAAAAGGGGATAATTCTCACTGACCGGTTCGGGCATTGGTCGCGAAAGTTCAAAGATAAACTTGGCCCGGCGGTCGGCATGATAAAACTTACCGTCAGCAAACAGGCGGCGTTGCGGCTCGGGACGTGGCGCACCTTCGACGAACGGCCACTGAATCCCGTTCTCTTCGTCGAGATGGGCGTAATCGCGAATGCCCGTAAAGTCACAGGGCCGACCACGCGACAGCTTTTTGAGAATTTGAAACGTCGCCTCGGGCGTCGTCCAGTCCTTAAACATTTCCTCGCAACCCCAGTAATGGGCGACGAGCTTAAATATGGCAAAGTCCGCTAACGCCTTGCCCGGTGCCCGCGATACTTTCTTAATCACCCCAAAGCGACGTTCGGAATTGATAAACGTCCCGTCCTTCTCGCCCCAACCCGCAGCGGGCAAAACTAGGTGAGCGTGCTGCGCCGTTTCGGTCGAGTGATACATGTCCTGCACGACGAGAAAATCGAGCCGGCCTAAAATATCTTGCACCGCATCTTGATTGATCCAAGAATGGGCCGAATTTGTCGCGACGACCCACAGACCTTTGATCTTGCCCGCCAAAATTCCTTCCAGAATCTCGTGATAAGCCAGGCTATTTTGCATCGGAATTTTCGCTACATCAATGCGAAGAATCTCGGCAACTTCTTTGCGATGTGTTTCGTTCGTGAACTCGCGGGCACCCAGCAGTCCGGTCGTATTGCTGAAAAGTCGCGAACCCATCGCATTGCATTGACCGGTGATAGAATTCGCACCCGTCCCCGGCCGCCCGATGTTGCCGGTCATCAAGGCCAAATTGATGAGCGATTGAGCAGTGCGGACACCTTCGTAACTTTGATTCACGCCCATCGTCCACCAAAAGGAAACCCGCTTTCCTTCGTGGATCAATTCAGCAAAGCGACGCAATGTCGCTTCGTCCAAACCGGTCGCCTTTGCGACTTTCGTCGGCGTGAAGTCTTCGACGAAACGAGCAAATTCTTCAAATTCGTTCGTGTGGCGAACGACAAATTCATGATCGATCCATTCCTCTTTGAACAAAATGTGGGCAATCCCGTAGAACAACGTCAGATCGCTCTTCGGCAGGATCGGCAAATGGAGCGTTGCGGCCATCGCCGTTTCGGTCATTCGCGGATCAACGACGATAATCTCTGGCTTGAATTTATTGCGGCAAATTCGCTCCCACATGATAGGATGGGCAATGCACAAATTCGACCCAACCAGCACAATCACGTCCGACTCTTCAAAGTCTTGATAGGTGTAGGGCGGTGCGTCAAAACCAAACGATTGTTTATAAGCGACCACAGCGGTCGCCATACATTGTCGCGTGTTGCCGTCGCCATGAATCATTTCCATCCCAAATTTACCTAGCGCACCGAGCAACGCGAGTTCCTCGGTCGTGATTTGGCCGGTCCCGATCCAGGCAAGCGACTCGGGACCATGTTTCGCTTGAATCGCTTTGAATCGGTCGCACATCATCCGCAGGCCTGTGTCCCAATCGGTCGGTTGCAGTTTGCCACGCGCATCCCGCAACAGCGGTGTCGTCGCGCGGTCGGGTGCCGCGAGAACGCGCAGGGCTTCCCAGCCCTTGGGACATGCCATCCCGAGGTTCACTGGATTCTCGGTCGTCGGAGAAAGATTGACTGCCTCCCCCTCTTTCAAATGAATCGTCAATCCGCAACCGGTCGAACAAAAACCGCAGACCATTTTCGTCGTCGCGTCGGGCGTTTGTTTGGCGGGAACTTGTCCCAAACCAAACCCGCCGGGGTTTCGCAATAAGTCCTGCGTCAGCGGACCGTCGTGTTGGCGAAGCAGGTCACTGGCCTTGTGGGCAATTTTCGTGAGAGTTGTGCCAAGGGTATTCATGCGGAAGGTGCTCCGGGCATTTTGGGGGCCACAACCGCCGTGAAAAACAGCGACCGCTCCCACCATTCAGCGATCAGATTCAAAGCGAAACTCAAAGCGGAAGCGATGATGACAAAGCCCGACGAATAACCAGTCCTTGGTGACAGGAACGGCTCTGCCAGGAGCACCAGCGGAATCGCGATTCCACCCGCCACTCCCGCTAAATAACGTTTCCACGTCATACTGCTCAACTCGCCCGACATGAGCAAAGCGGTCCGCTTCAGCGGTGTATTTTGTCGCGACCACAGGTGGCGGAAAATTCCCGTTTCAAACAAGAGTTTGATTCCCGTCGCGATCATCAATGCAACGCACAAATCTCGACCATATTCAGCCATGACGCGATTCAATGAAATGACCGGAGAATAGGCAGCACCCACGACCGACGCCAACAATACGGTCGGCAGTCCTAGCACGGCACAGGTCAAAAAGAATTTTACGCCCGTCCGATTGCCATTCCAAAATGGCCGTTGGGTATCGGCATAAATCATCACCGAACAAAACACACCCAGCAATCCGAACAAGGTCGCTCCGAACCCCAACCCTTGCGACCATTTCGCGGGAATCTCATAACCCCAGTATTCGGCGGCGACCGATGCGGAGTAGCCCGAGGCACTTCCGGCGAACAGACCGAACGAAACAATCTCCCGACTGAGCCACGACCGCCGCAATCCGATGATCGCACGATAGGCGTATAGAGGTCGCCCCAGATGAAACACGGCCGCGAACAATCCAACAAAGGCCAGCCCCAGCGCGAACGCCGCATCGACCATTCGAGTCCCTTGCAACAAACTGACCTCACCCGCCGAGACGAGCCACGGCAGCAATTGTTGCACAGCGAACGCTCCCACCGACATTTGAGTCAACACGAGCATGTTGACCAGGGCCGCGTGATTGTGACCGGGACTGACCGAGTAATAATCGGCGGGCAACAAGTTGCGGGGCAACGCCCGCACCGTTTTGTAAATCGTCGAGGGAAGCGTGTAACTTGGCTCGGGTGCGCCGGGCAAAAACAAATTGGCTTCGCTCTGCTCGACCACTTCTTGTTTGTTGACAATCGTGATTTTGATCGCCTGATTAGGACAGGCCTGCACGCAGGCGGGTGCTTCTCCCACCGCGAGTCGATCTTGGCACATGTCGCACTTTCGGACGATCCCCTTAGAACGACTGTATTTTGGCACGTCGTAAGGGCATTTGAGAATGCAGTATTGGCAACCAATGCACTGATCGTCCAAGTGTCGCACGATCCCCGTCACGGGGTCTTTTTCGTAGGCATTCACCGGACAGCCGTGCAAACAGGCTGGCTCAACGCAGTGATGACAGGCGGTCGTGACGTGTTGCACAACGGCCGCTTTCGACGTCCCACCATGCAATAGCCCGACCGAACGCCACAGTTCATTATCTTCCAAACCGTTGAGGTTGTGACACGCCGTCACACACCCTTTGCAACCGCTGCACGAATCAAGATCGACTTCAAACGCGAACTGTTCGCCCGGCCGAGGTTGAGTTAAAGGAATCAGGTCGCGATAGAATTTCGCTTGGGCTGGCTCGTCGGAAACGGTCTCGTGATGTCGCGAAAACGACTCGACGGCCGTTCCGATCACGCTGGACGTTTCTTGTTCCCGCAGGTAAATGTCAATCAACGACCAGCCCGACGTGCTTTCCGAATTGCACGAACCACTCCCGCAAGCACCAGCGGCACTGCCGCAGGCGGAGCTTGCACAGCCTGTCGTGGAAGTACCCAAACTTATCACCGGTAAATCGTACATGGTGATACTACAGGGCAAACGGCGTGCCGGAACCAAATTAATAAATGCTAGCGTAGCGTTATAATTGCTTATTTTGAGAAAACATATTGAAAATCGCAAGCAACTGTGGTTGGTTATCGAAAAATAAGTGTTTTTTACCGTATAAACACGGAAATTGTGTTGCCTGGACATTAGGCATCTGCGGCCTGAATGCCGCGCAAAATGTCGGCAAAATAGCGAACGATGATACAGTTTCTGTATTAGCAATTGCAATACAGAATCATGCGGATTCGGTAATAATTCGGCTCAGGTGGCCACTTCTGGTTCGAGGCTTGGGCTTAAGCCTGGGTTGCTCGCACCAGCGGTCAATTCCCGCTGCTTCGTCGCCCGAATTCTCATCACCGAGATATGGAGCCAAATCAAACTCCCGACGGTCAATCCCAGCAGTGAAAGAAACGCGAGTTGCGGGATGCCCGACGTGCGGCCTAAGAAACCGAACAGGGGTGGCAAAAAGAATCCGCCAAGTGCCCCCAGCATTCCGACCAATCCGCCGACCGCTCCGACATCCTTCGGAAAATAGTTCGGGATATATTTGTAAACCGACGCTTTGCCAATTCCCATTCCGCAACCGACAACAAACATCAACATTGCGAAGGCACCCGCACCTGGATGATATTCAATTCCGAGATACGTTCCATAGGGAATCGACAACACGGCCAGTGCCGAGGCCATCACGCAGAAGACCGCATAGGTCACAACGCGGGGACCAAACTTGTCCGACAAGAATCCGCCAAAGGGTCGTAACAGACTTGCCGGAAAAATAAAACTCGCCGTGTACAACGCCGCCGTTGTCAAAGGAATGTCATAGGTCTTCATGTAGAACTTGGGCAGCCAACCCGACAACGCGACGTAAGCACCAAACACGACAACATAGTACAAACTAAACCGCCAGACTTGCATGTGCTTGAGCGGTTGCAGCAGTTCTTTCATCGAGCGTCCCTTGGCGGGCAAAG
>JAYUFG010000429.1:0-10689 GCA_043738845.1 Planctomycetaceae bacterium | reverse complement strand
TGAAGTCGAGAAGACATTCCAGAGTGAAACACTGAGAATCCCTGCCACGCGATGCACTCCATGTTGCCTTGGCGGCGTTTCATGGATTACAATATCTGTTGACGTGGAACTTCCGACACATCGCCAACGGAACGACACGGGCCTTGATTGAACAGACCTGCCGAGATTCCGGATACACACCCCCGTCGATTTGCACGCCTGACGAACTTTTGGGAGTTTGAAAAATGCCTAGCGACGCGATCAATGACGAGATATTGCGAATCAAGCGAATGCTCGCGGACGAGCAGGGTAATGATTTAGACCGAATCGTGGCCGATATTCGCGCGCGGCAATCCAATGTGGTGCGATTGCCAGCACGGCCTTATGTAGCTGAGCCAGCCGCTGCGTCCTATCCGTCTGTCTTCGATGACGCGTCTTCATTAACTTCGGCGGCAACAAGTTGAAGGAATTCGAGCAGCACGCCGGGTGTCGCTGTGTGGCTTGTCGAGCAGTGCTGTGTGGGTGGCGTGACGACGGAGACTGCACTTCAACAACCAGCGTAGTATTTTGAAGCCACCGATTTAGGCTCGCCACGAAGATTGCCTGCGTGACGAGAACGGATCATCCGATGGTGGTTTGCGTCTACTAGAAAACAAGAGGCAGCACTGCTGGACAAGCCAGCAACGGCACCCGGCGTTTAGTTAGGCATTGAACCGCGACAGCAACAACGGAATTCCGCTCTCCCTCCAGAACTCCGTAGAAATTTCGCCCGACGACATACCGCCGTGCGCATGCCGAGCAAGATGTACGTCCCCGGAAAAAGAAACAGCGTGGTTCGTAAGCTTCAAAAAAGCTTCCTCAAGTGCCGATGAAAGTAGCGGCAGCGACCCGGGAAGGGGAATGCTTTGAAAGTGTGTAGCCATCTCGCGCCAAAGGTAGGGGTCGCCACGCAAACCCCATTGACTTGGCTCCGGCGAGAAAAGAGTTGAGATGCTTGCGCTCATCGTTGGCGTTTTCGTGGGCATTCCATCGCAGTTTACATACACTACCGGACTTTGTAACCCTTGCTTAAAATAGCTCTGTACCGAGCAGCCGACGTACTTTTTGCGAATGCTCTCTTCCGCTGGCTTGCCGATAAACTCCCACCTTCCAGGCTGCGGAGTGGGGTCGTCAAAAACACGAATGGTGTATGGGGTTGTTCGTTCTGCATGCCAGCTCTCGATCTCAAAGACTTCCCGCACCACGCCATGAAAGACCGAAAACGCATACCGTGCGCGTGTCCTTTTGGAGCCAAGCTTCCAAGTGCCACGAGTGACCTCATACAACTCGGTCTGCTCCATGCCGTAACGGTACAACCGGTTGATGCGGATAAGGAGCGAGGGATAAACAACCTCGACGGGCGTGGCACCATAATGTGCCACCAGTTCGGAAAGTGGCATGCGACCAACCTTGCCGCTTTCCCAGCCACGAACCGCGTTGGTGAGTCTGTTAGGGCCGATCGCATCTATTACTGCCGCTTCAATGCGAAAGGCGGCCTCCTCTGACACGAGGCCGTGGACCAGAATGTCAATCTGCGGTTTAAGGCCAGCCGCGCGGATTTCCTTGATTCGTGCGACCTTCAGCGATTCGCTGGTATCCCGAAGGTGGGCCTCTGCGCGTGCTCCTTGGCCCTTCCCCACGTAGAACGGCTCGTTCGTGCGGGGATCGACGTACAGATAGACGTAGTAGCCAAGGCGCTCGCCGACATAGGTTGGAATTGAATCGAGCATTACTTCACCGCCTTATGCCGGTCAACGCATTGCACGCCATATATCACTAGACAGAAACATTCTGTCTAACTAAGTCCTTGGACCGTATCTTGCTATATGGTGTTTTCTGTCAATCACTTCCAAACCCCCGTCGCTCAAACCGACGAAATATCCTACATGACCAGAGCTTACAACTTATCGCACCCAGAATCAATCGCCGAATTCGAGGTACAGTTTCATTCCAATTCTATTTCGCCGCCGCAAGGGGTGCCGAGAAACGGGACTTCGAATGGGGCATGATTGATGAAACCGGTCGCTGGGTGCCACTGCTGGCTTGTCCAGCAGTGCTGTTCGTGTTTTCGGAAAACGTAACCTACGTGCCGATTAACCATTCTCGATGAATGGCGGACAATCGTGGCCAGCCCGAATCCGTTGCGGAAGGATCGGCGAACCAGCGGGCACTCGACCACCGCCAATCGGTCGCCCGCTGGCACAAACGCACGTCGAACGGGATTCAGATGGATATAGTCGATTGCAGCCAAGATTGTCGTCGGCTTCGTTAAATTTCGATCATAGCCGGGGCCTTCTTGCCAATGCCGAAACGTCATTAAGCTGGGCCGCTGTTGGATCGTCAGTCGGTTGAGCAAATTTGCAGGGTACGCACCTGTGCATGTCGTCAAGTTGAAGGCAATCGAGTCGCACCTCTCAACCCGGAGCGAGTTCTAGTGTTCCCCAGACACTCGGGTCTTCGGTATAGGGATACTCGCTTCCCACGGAAAAATGTTGCGGGCCAAGCTCGCGATCCACAATCGAATAGAAAAAACCGAGCTTAGGATGGTCGGACGGTTCATAACCGGTCAGGGCGTCGCCGGGGATAAATGCCTCGAGCAAATAACCATCCACCCGCTTCTCGCTGCGGGCTTTCATCACGCCGGGACGGATCGGCTTGGCGTGTTCGCGAGCGCGGTTGATGAGCATTTGTTCGGCGACCGGCTCGTCCAGTCGGTGCCCACCGCCGCTGGGTAGAAACGCGAGATGGTGACAAAATCGCCCCGCCCGATGGATGTTGTGTGTATCGCGGGTGTCGATCCACAGATGCAGGCCATCGCTGTCTTCGAGCCGGTTATCGCGGCACCACGGGGCTTGTCGCTTGCCGACGACGCGGACGGCGACGGAGAGGCCCGACTCATGCCAACCGATCCGCACATCGGCGTAGGATTTGCCTTCGTCGAGTTCACTCAAATTCGGCAGACGAAACTCCTCGCCGAGGATATTGCCTTTGGCCGACCAAGGGACGTCGATCTTGCGACACGGAATCGCAAAGCGGAAGAGGAACGACGGGGAGACGAGGGGGGGAGTGGTGGACATGGGGGGAAAGGCAAAAGGCAGAACGCAAAAGGCAAAACGATGAACAGTGAATGATTCTGCTATTTGTGTTCTTTGTGGTCTTCGGCATGGTCGGCGGGTGGGGAGGCGAGCCAGCGGGGGATGTCGGTTTTTAGGCCCCAGATGAGATAGCCGGTGCCGACACAGCCAAAGACGAGGCCGTATAGCCAGAATTGTTTTTTCTTGGTGAGGACGGAAATGGCGGCGATGGTGATCGCGATTTGGAACAGCGTCACACCGCGAGCATACGTTTCGTGCAGTTCAAAGTTTTCAGTCGATTCCTTCGTCACGTGACGAGCGTGTTCGTCGATTTCATCCATTTCTTTTTTATATTCAACGAGTTTGTGTTGGCTTTCTTCCGTGATCTTTTTTGCTTCCGTTTCGTACTTCTCAAAATTTGCTTTGTCTTTCTCGCTCAATGATTTATCGAGTACCGACAGATTGATCATGTTCGTTTCGATTTTGAGCTGGCTCGATTTAATGCTTTTGGCCTGATAGTAACCCCATTGATTGGACATTTCGACTTTTTCCATCATCGCCTCGTTGGCGTGCTTTCCGCTCAACAGCGCGGTGATCGCCGCCAAGGCGGCCAAAATGGCCGTGCTGAGCGCGACCCAACTGACCCATGACTCGGGAGCATGATGGGCTTGATGATGAATGTCCTCATGGACGTTCTCCATCGGTGGTTCAATTTCTTCCATACGCGAGCGTCCTTCAAATTGCGGGATGGTGGGTTGGCGGTTTGTACGACGATCTGCAAAACAAAGTGCGATAGTTCGATCTATCTATCTAACTCGCGAACGCCTTATTCATTCGCTCGCCAAGGTCTTTGAACGCATCGAGGTCTTGCGATTGGCCGCCCGGCTGTTCAGAAATTCCCCAGCCGGAATAGCCGACGGCGTCGAGGGCCTTCATAATCGCGGGCCAATCATTGTCCCCTTCGAACAACTTCACGCCGAAACCTTTGCCCGACGTCTTGGCGAATTCCTTGATGTGCAATTTGAGGATTTTTTTGCCGATGACCGGAATCCAGGTCTCGGGCGGGCTGTACTTAATGACGTTGCCAATGTCAAAGTGCCAGCCGACGTGAGGGCTGTCAATCTCGTCGAGATACTGCTTGGCCTGCTCGGGCTTCGTGATGAAATCGTTCCAGACATTTTCGATGGCAATTTTTACGCCCAACTCGGCGGCGACGGGAATGATTTTGCGAATCTCGATGATCGAGCGGCTCCAGCATTCCTCGTAGGTCGCTTCTTTGCCGACTCTGCCGGGCACGAGGAGGATCGAAGTCGCTTCGTATCGCTTCGCATCTTTGAGCGTTTGAATTACCCCTTCGACCCCTTCTTTGCGAATTTTTTCGTCGGGGTGGGAAAGGGTCTTGCTCCAATGGGTATTGCAACAAACGCTGGCCGCCTTCAAGCCGGTTGCCGCAAAGGCGGCGAGAACTTCGTCCTGGGGCATGTGGCTCATTGGCTCAACCCCTTCAAAACCGGCGACCTTCGCTGCCTGAAACTTTTCCAAGACCGATCCCTTGAAACCGATCGTGGCGTACATGATTGCTTTTTTGACGTCCCGTTTTTTGGCGGGCGGTTCGTCGGCAGCTTTGGAAAGAGTGGCGTTGGTTAGCATGGCACCAGCGGCGAGGGACGCGATTGCGCCGCCCCCTTGTTTGAGAATCTCACGTCGATTGAAGGAGTTGGGCATGTGGGTCTTCTCCGTGCGGTCGTTGACTGTCAGGTCGAAGTAATACGCTAATACAGTTCCCAACAAAGGGGCCAGAAACTGAATTTCATAACCGTTTAACTTCACGCATCATGTCAGAAAATCAGCCAGTTTGCAAACAAAAAGTCGAGTTTATGGCGAAGACGTGTGCGGTGAAGTCGTTCTATTCGACGTATTCGCCCGGTCGGGGCAAATTCCAACAAGGACATCGGCCGGTCGGTTGCCAACCAATGGACTTTCTCTTCCCTCTGCCGAGAAACCGTCTCTTGCCGGTGAACGGCGGAAATCATGGGGATTTGCAACACTCTTTGTAGCCGGTTATGATCGTTGAGAGTTTGAACCTCCCACCCCCGTCCCGCACCCGCCCACCGCTGGAGAATTTTCAATGTTCGCCCACCCCCTGACCGTTAGCCTGCGCGTTCTATTGCTCGTTGCCCTATTTTTTGCTGGGCTTGGTTCCTCGCTGTCAAAACTACACGCGGCCGACGAGCAACCTCAACCGCCAGAAGGATTCACATCGCTCTTTAATGGCAAAGACCTATCGGGCTGGTGGGGAGCGACAACGGAAGACCCACGAAAATATCTCGCCATGTCGGCTGAGGACTTCAAAAAGAAGCAGTCGGACAGTCTCGTTGATATTCAAAAGCACTGGCGGGTGGAGAACGGCGAGATTATCAACGATGGTCACGGTTTGTATTTGACGACCGACAAGAATTTTCGCGACTACGAATTGCAGGTCGAGTATAAAACGGTCCCGCTCGCCGACAGTGGGATTTATTTGAAGGGTTGTCCACAAGTTCAGATTTGGGACCATACCAATACTAAGGAATTCAAAAACGGAGCCGACAAAGGTTCCGGTGGTTTGTGGAATAACTCTCCTGGCGCGCCGGGCAAAGACCCTTTGGTCCTGGCCGACAAGCCGTTCGGCGAGTGGAATCAAGTTCGGGTGATTCAATTGGGAAGCCGCACGACCGTTTGGTTGAATGAAAAGCTGGTCGTCGATAACGCAATCTTGGAAAACTATTTCGACCGCAAAAAGCAAATTCCGAACACCGGTCCGTTTCAACTGCAAACCCACGGGGCCGAGATTCGCTGGAAGAATTTGTTCGTTCGTGAAATCCAGGGAGACGAAGCGAACAAGATGCTTCGTGGCACCGATCCCGACGGTTTTAAGTCGGTCTTCAACGGCAAGGATTTTGAAGGTTGGGACGGCCCCATCGAAGAATATGAAATTCAAGAAGGGGCGATCATGTGCAAGCCGAAAAAGGGGGGCACTATTTTTACCAAGGAAGAATTTTCCGATTTCATTGTTCGACTCGAAATCAAATTGCCCAAGGCGGGCAATAACGGCTTGGCGATTCGTTACCCCGGTAAGGGCGATACGGCCTATGTCGGAATGTGCGAAATTCAGGTTCTTGACGACAACTACGAAACCAACGGCGGCGGCAAGATTGATCCCCGACAAGCCCACGGGTCGGCCTACGGAATGGTCGCCGCCGAGCGGGGTTATCAACGGCCGATTGGCGAGTGGAACTATGAAGAAGTAACCATCAACGGTTCGACGATCATCGTCGAAATGAATGGCACGAAAATTCTCGATTGCGATCTGAGCAAGGTGACGGATTACATGGCCAACAGCAAACACCCTGGCAAGGATCGCACGTCCGGCAACTTTGGCTTTGCGGGCCACAACGATCCGGTTATGTTCCGCAACATTAGCATTAAACCGCTGAAGTGATACTCACGATGTTTATCGCGAGTAATAAGCGGTGTGCCGCCGCGCTGCTTAGCCACCGTGTCCACGCGGAGTTTTCCATTAAGGGCAATCCCTGGTCGTGGCTGGCTGGCCGAAATTTCGGCGCATCAATTTCGGTCGGAATGTTCAAGGCAGGAAAAATGTCCCATCCGCTTCGCGATCCGGAATGCCGTTTCGCCAAAATCAAGTAAATCGGGTAGACATTGATGCCCCGGTCCTAAAACTTGTCTATTTTGAAAAACGGAGAATCCCGGCTTGGGTCACGCGGACGGCTTGTCTACCTTTGGGTCGAGGTGCGATATTGGAGCGTCGGAAAATCCCGCCACGACAAAGCCGCCAACAGGACTCACCCATTTCGCAAGGAGCAATAGATGACCCCCATTACCGCCAATGAGATCGACCGCGATGACCAAGAGGCAGCCGATTCGGCCGATCATTTCGCCGATGTGCCGCGGCAACTTCTGTTGGAACTGTCGCTCCGTGATCCCGAGTTGATTCGCGAGTTGTGCGTTTTTCCGGAAGGAGATGCCCGACAGGAGTTCGCCCTGAACGCGCTCAAAATCGGTGTATTGGCTTTGCGACAAGCTCGCGGACAAGTGGATGCCGATCTCATTCAACGTGAAACGCAGCGGATGCTCGATGGGCTTGAAACACAACTTGGCCAACACTCGCTCCTCATCCATCAGAAGATCAGCCTTACCTTGACCGAATACTTCGACCCGCAAAGTGGCAAGTTTCAAGAACGGGTGCAGCGACTCGTGTCGAAAGATGGTGACTTGGAAAAGGTGTTGAAGAGTCTCGTCGGGAGTCAAGACTCAGAGCTATCGAAGACGCTTGTCGCCCACGTTGGCCAGAATAGCCCCCTGTTGAAAATGCTCAGCCCGAACGAGTCGCAGGGTTTGCTCGCCGCCTTGCGGGCGATGGTCGAGGGCGAACTGACCAAGCAAAACGGAACCGTATTAAAAGAGTTTTCGCTCGACAATCAAGCCGGGGCGTTGTCGCGGCTGGTCGCGGAACTGAAATTGAAACATGGCGAATTGACGCACGATCTGGAAATCAAAATCAATGCGGTCGTCAAAGAGTTCTCACTTGATAATCAAGACGGCGCGTTGACCCGGCTCGTCACGAACGTCGATCGGGCACAAAGGACCATCAGTAGCGAGTTCAATTTCAACAACGAGCAATCGGCCTTTTCACGATTGAAGATCATGCTCGACGACACGAAGTCGGTGATCAGTAAGAACCTGACCCTCGATGACGATTCGTCCTCGCTCGCGAAACTCAAAAAGGAATTGGTCACGATCCTCTCAGCCCACTGCGAAACGAACACGAACTTTCAGCAGGATGTTCGTGAGACGCTCGCTCGGCTGGAAACCAAGCGAGAAGAATCGCAACGTTCGACACGACACGGCTTGGTGTTTGAAGCGACCGTCGGCGAATTTGTCCAGCGGCAGGTGCAGCCGAAGGGGGACATCTTTCACGCGACCGGCAACGAAACGGGGTTGATTAAAAACTGCAAGAAGGGTGATTTTGTTGTGGAGTTGGGTATCGAATCGGCCGCACCCGGTGCCAAAATTGTCCTCGAAGCAAAAGAGAAGGAAGGTTATTCACTTCGCGAAGCCCTCGATGAAATGAAGACCGCTCGGGAGAATCGCGCTGCCCAGATGGGCGTGTTTGTGTTCTCAAAGAAGACCGCTCCGGCGGGCCTGGAACCGTTCGCCCGCTTTGGCGACGATGCGGTCGTCGTGTGGGATGCGGAGGATGCGACGACAGACATTTTCTTCACCGCAGCAATGTTGACCGCTCGTTATTTGTGCGTACGGGCGAGCCAGCACAACGCGGCCCAAACGGCCGACTTCACCGACATCGACACCGCCGTATTGGAAATTCAGAAACAGGCGGCAAAGCTCGATGACATTAAGACCAAAGCGGGTACGATTCAAAACGCGAGTGAGGCGATTTTGAAAATCGTCGAGACCGCCCGCAAGTCGCTGAATACGCAAGTCGAAACCTTGCAGGAAAAAGTGGCCGATTTGCGCACGACCTTGTCCACGAGCGAGAAGTAAACACCATGCTCAGTTTACAATCCGCCACCGCCGAACGTTGGTTGGCGCAGGTCGATCAACACCTGGAAGAGGTTCTCGTGGACCATGCGCATTGCGAAAAAAAAGCGGCGGGTACGGCGATGAGTTTGTTCGTCGCTTACATTGAGCATCTAGAATTGGGTCGCGAAATGATCGTAATCGTCAACGAAGAACTCGATCATTTTCAACAAGTGATCGATCTTCTGGGTCGGCGGGGAATTCGCTTTCGGCGACAACCACCCAGTTCTTACGGCAAGAAATTGAATGAGTTGGTGCGTAAACCAGAGCCGGAACGGGCGGTGGATCGGCTGCTTATCGCTGGTTTAATCGAAGCTCGGTCGTGCGAGCGTTTTGATCTCCTCCGCCAACATGTACAAGATCGGGAATTGGTCGATTTTTACCACAGTCTGTTTGAGTCGGAAGCCCGTCATCACAGTACGTATGTGCGGCTGGCGAAGTTGTTTATGTCCGAAGAGTTGGTTCACTTGCGGCTGAATGAACTTTCGGCGGCCGAGGCCGCGATCATTGCGACCGGGGATGAGTTACCGCGCATGCACAGCTAAGAACCCCGAATGAGTCATTGTCGTATCTCGCTCCCCAAAAGACGACAATGTGACCATACGACCGGCCGAACCGACAACTTGCCTCAACTCGACTGAAGTGAGCGACCGCCATCGACCGGCAAACATACGCCGGTCACAAAATCATTGTCGAGAAAATGGAGTACGGCCTTCGCAACATGGTCGGGAGAACCTTCGCGCTTGAGTAAGGTTCCTGCAATCGCCGCTGCGCGTTCAGCAGCCGGCAAGTCGGGTGGCAACATCACCGGACCGGGCAGAATGCAGTTCACGCGTACGCGCGGATTGCGGCTTGCCAACTCGACGGCGAGCGAGCGGGTCATGGTCGTGACGGCACCCTTCGAGGGAAAGTAAGCGGCGTAATCGAGATAGGGCCGCACCTCCGCCCAGTCGCCAAAGTTCACAATGCAACCACCTTCGGGTTGCGATACCATCGCCAGCCCTACTTGCTGACAACAGAGAAACGTGCCAAGTGTATTGATTTCAAAATGTCGCCGCACATCGACGGCCATGATCGACTCGAACCTCTTCCGCTCCCAGATTGCCGCACAATTGACGAGCGCATCAATCCGGCCGAATTTCTCCAGCGTATTTTCGACGAGCGTTTTTACCGCCTGCTCGTCAGATAAGTCGGCGGGCAACGCGACCGCTTCGACACCCAACTGTTGCAAATGGGTGACCGTCGCATTCGCATCCGTTTGCGAGGTGTGAAAATGGACGGCGATAGAATAACCCTGACGGGCAAGTGCCTCGGCAATATGAAAGCCAATTCGCCGTTTTCCACAGCCGGTAATGATCGCGATTTTGTGAGGCATGAAAGATGGTGATTGGGATAGAGAACAATACAGAACAGCGACAATCAATTATAGTCTCACGCGGTGGCGTGGAGAACGCGGAGTGGCTTGTTATCTCGGTCGTATCAATTTTCCCGCAATTCAGGACGCCGTTGGTCATTTTTCGCGATTCTGATAGACTACCGCCGGTCTTTCATAGTTCCAAAACTCTCGAATAACAAATCATGCCTGACAATAATCATTACGACGTTCTCGTGATCGGCACCGGACCTGGTGGCGAAGGAGCGGCCATGCAATCGGTCAAGCACAATAAGTCGGTCGCCGTGGTGGAGTGCTATGATCGCATCGGCGGAAATTGCACCCATTCCGGGACAATTCCCAGCAAGGCCCTGCGATACGCCATCTTTCAAGTCACGGAAATGAATCAAAACCCTTTGGTGCGAGCCTCGGGCCAGACGATCAATTTTTCGTTTCCCGATCTACGAAAGTCGGAACGAACCGTCATCGGACGACAGGTCGAAATGCGGCAAGGTTTTTATGACCGCAATCGAATCCCGGTCATTCATGGTCGCGCTCGGTTTGTTGATGCCAACACGATTGAAGCCAGTGAACCCAACGGTGCCAAGCAGCGATTTTCGGCGG
>JAYUFG010000428.1:0-4045 GCA_043738845.1 Planctomycetaceae bacterium | reverse complement strand
TGACGCCGCCGCTGCAACCGGGCGGCAAGGAACTTCCCAATGAGGATTTACGACTGAAGTATCGTTACCTCGATCTGCGTCGGCCCGAAATGCAGAAGACATTGTTTCTGCGACACCAGATCGTTCACGAAATGCGGACGTATTTCAACGAGCATAAATTCATCGACGTCGAAACGCCAATGCTCGGCCGCAGCACGCCGGAAGGTGCCCGCGATTATCTCGTCCCAAGCCGTGTCCACAACGGCAAGTTTTACGCCCTGCCGCAGTCACCCCAGTTGTACAAACAGATTCTCATGGTCGCCGGTTATGATAGGTACGTACAGGTCGCTCGTTGTTTTCGCGACGAAGATTTGCGGGCAGATCGTCAGCCAGAGTTCACGCAACTTGACGTGGAAATGTCGTTTGTCGATGCAGACGATGTGATCGGCCTGATCGACGGATTGGTCGAGCGATTGGCGAAGGACGTGTTGGGCCTCGACGTGAAATTGCCGCTCGCGCGAATGACGTATGACGAGGCGATGGAGCGGTTTGGACACGACGCGCCCGACCTGCGGTATGGAATGGAACTAACCGATGTGACCGACCTCGCGAAGGAATGCGAATTTCGCGTGTTTCGGGCCGTCGCCGACGGCGGGGGCAAGGTTCGCGGCGTCAACGCGACCGGCGGTGCCGCGAAATTCTCACGCAAAGACATCGACGACATGACCGCGTTGATGTGCCAAGACACGGGCGCGAAGGGAATGGCTTGGTTCAAAGTCGAAGAGGGTGGCAAGCTCAGTTCCACGATTGCCAAGAATTTCACGCCCGAGATGTTGGAGAAAATCGGTGCGAGAATGCAAGCCAAGCCGGGCGACCTGCTCCTGTTCATCGCCGATTCTTACGAGACTTCGTGCAAGGCGTTGCATTGGCTGCGGAAAAAGATGGGCCGCGACCTGAACCTGTACGACACGAACGCGATGCACTTTTCGTGGATCGTCGAGTTCCCAATGTTCGCGTATGTGCCGGAGGAAAAATGTTGGACGGCGATGCATCATCCCTTCACCGCGCCGCGGCCGCAAGATGTCGAGTTGCTCAAGACCGATCCCGGCAAGTGTCGCGCGGTGGCGTATGACCTTGTCATTAACGGATCGGAGGCTGGCGGCGGGACAATTCGTATTCACGATCAAGAACAACAGTCGCAAGTCTTCGGCCTGCTGGGCATCGACACCGATACGGCCCGCGAGCGGTTTGGGTTTTTGCTCGATGCGTTGCAATTTGGTGCCCCACCGCACGGCGGGATCGCGCTCGGGATCGACCGCTTCGTGATGTTGTTCGGCAAGCTCGACAACATTCGCGACTGTATCGCATTTCCCAAGACGCAAAAAGCGGCCGATCTGATGACGGAAGCACCGGGCGACGTGGACGCCCGCCAACTGAAGGAATTGGGGATTAAGATCAACGCTTGACGTGGCGCGAAACGTAGGTCAGGCCTGTGGCCTGACAGATGTTATTGTTATTGCGTGATTGACGAATGTTTTTGGGAGCGATTGTCAGGCCACAGGCCTGACCTACGAATCTGATTGCGAAAGAGTGAGTCATGAAATCCAAACGATTACTGACGAGTTGCCTGCTCGGCGTTGGTCTGATAATCTCGGGCTGTTCCGGCGGCGGAAATCAAAACGCCAATGTGCCAAACGAGAAACCGAGTCCCGCGAAAGGCACGACGGAACCACCTGTGCCGAAAGAAAGCAAACCGCCCACCGACAATAAAACACCTGCCCATAATAAAACGGAGAACGAAGACCAAGCCGCCAAGACGGAACCTAGTCCGGAAACTGGCGACGCCAAGACTCGCAAAATCCGGCTCGGCGCGCCGACCGAACCGCTGGAAACGATCACCGCGCCGTCGATGCCCGACTATGCGAGCGTCGATACAATCCCGGCCATCAAACTAAGCACGAGTCACAAAGCGACGTGTCTCGTCAATGTCGGCGACGTCTTGCCCGACGCGACCTTGACGGACCTGGAAGGGAAATCGGTCATGTTGTCGAAACTGCGGGGCGAGAAAATGACGCTCGTACTATTTTGGTCGGCGGATCGCGAGTTCGCGGTCGAGGCCTTCAACGATCTCGCATCCAACTTGGTCAAGCCCTATTTCGAGCATGGCTTGCAAGTCGTTTCGATCAATGTGGGTGACTTGTCGGAGGGAGTGAAATCACTGGCCGGAACGAACGCCGGTTTTTTCCCGATCCTGCTCGATCCGAAGGGAGAGTATTTCGCCCTGGTGGCCAAATCGAAATTGCCTCGGCTGTATCTTTTGGACGGGGCCGGAAAGATCATCTGGTTCGAGATGGAATACTCACGAACGTCCCGCCGCGAACTGCATCAAACGATCCGGCTGAAGCTCGGTTTGAACCCGCCACCGAAGAAAAACGTCTAAATAACACGAAGAAACCACCGATCAAAAGTGCGAATTATAGGCTCGCATGATAGGATGAATAGAACACCCGTCCGCCGCGCTCTTTGCGCCTTCGCCGTGGAACTTCTTGTCCACTGCTAAGTCGCAAAGAGCGCGACGGAAAAGAACGGGAAGCATTTCCCGTCGAAAATCATAAATGATTGATGTTGAATCGCCGGGATCATTAAAACACTTCTCTTGGATTCTGCGGACCGTTTCGTGCCAACTTCGTTTGATCCATCGTCGAATCGGTCGGATGAATTCCGCATCGCCCTCGCGCAGATCGCGCCGAAGTTGGGCGACGTTACCCGCAATCTCGAAGTTCATCGTCAGCAAATCAATCTGGCCCGCGAGAAAGGGGCTGACCTGATTGTCTTTCCAGAACTTTCGCTCACCGGTTATTTTCTCCGCGACATGGTGCCCGACGTGGCCTTGGCCGCCGACGCGGACGAGTTGCAAGCTTTGGCCGATGCGGCCGGCAAGGCGGCCGTTGTGGTTGGTTTTGTCGAAGAATCGCCCGATCGCCGGTTTTATAACTCGGCCTTGTACGCCGAGAACGGTCACATACTCCACATTCATCGGAAGGTCTATTTGCCGACGTATGGTCTGTTCGAGGAGCAACGCTACTTTGCGGCGGGCGAACGCATTCGCGCGTTTGACACAGCCCGCTTCGGGCGTGTGGGCTTGCTCGTCTGCGAAGATTTTTGGCACCTGTCCGCCGCTGTGATTATGCAGGCCGAAGGGGTCGATCTGTTGATCTGCGTTTCGAACTCGCCCGCTCGCGGAATCGATGGCCCGAAAATTCGCACCGCCGAAGTTTACGAACGCTTGGCCAAGATGTACGCCCAAATGATCGGTGCGGTGGTTGTCGTCGCGAATCGCGTTGGGTTCGAGGATGGACTCTGTTTTTGGGGTGGGAGCCTTGCGGTCGGTCCCGACGGCAACACGCTCGCCGAAGCACCGAGCCTTGACGAGTCGTTGACGATTGCGACGTTCGACCCAGCCGAGTTGCGACGCCAACGTTTGATTACGCCGCTGGCCCGTGATGAAAAGTTACTTCTGACGATTGAAGAACTCGAGCGCATCAAGTGCGACCGCTACACGGACTAAACGACCATGCCGACCGATCCAATTAATCTGGCCGATCAATCGCTCATCATCAACGCCGAGTTGGTCACGGCCATTCTCGTCCGCTTCGTCCGCAGCGAAATCGAACGGACCGGTTTTCGTAAAGCGGTGTTCGGTCTGTCGGGCGGGATCGACTCGACCGTCGTCGCTTATCTGGCTGCTCGCGCATTGGGACCAGAGAACGTCTTGGCCGTGACCATGCCCTATAAGACGTCGAGTGACGCGACTCGTCACGATAGTCAGCACGTGATCGAAACGCTTGGCGTAAAGTCGCTCAATGTGCCGATCACCGGTCAAGTCGATGCCTACTTCGCACAATTTCCCGACGCCGCTCAACTTCGTCGCGCGAACAAGTGTGCTCGCGAGCGGATGACCGTCTTGTACGATCAAAGTGCGGCGTTTGGCGGGCTGGTCTTGGGAACGAGTAACAAGACGGAGTTGCTGCTCGGTTACGGAACGCAATTCGGCGATATGGCGTCG
>JAYUFG010000427.1:0-4051 GCA_043738845.1 Planctomycetaceae bacterium | reverse complement strand
ATCGGCCGCCAACATGGCCAGTAACAGAATCACATAGACCGCCCCGATTGCGGCAAAACACAGCACAAACGGCAGGTCTGATTTGCCACCGTAAGGACGTGGAGAGTCCGCCAGCGTTTGCCCTTCTGTGATCGACGATTTGTGCGGCGTCCAAGATCGGGTCATGGCTTTTCTCGCCCTCCCGTCGTTTCCGGCTTCGACAACGCTGCCGCCCGCCAGCGAAAGCCAACCTTTTCAAATCGCGTTTGCGAAGCCTTCGATGTCAGCGTTTCGCACAATCGTTCCAGCAACTGTTGATGCGAACTTTCCTTGCCAATCGCCAAGGGCTGAATTGCAATCGCCTCGGGACCGTCAATCGGAATGACATCGAGCGTCTCATGAACTTGCGACGTATTGGCTTCATATACAATGACCACATCAAGGGCTTCGTCGCCCCCGGCGAGAATTTGCGTGACTAATAAATCGGCCTTGGCCGCGCCGTCGGAACGAACGTTTTCCCGCACCGCGCCGTACAAATATCGACTTATCAACAGGTTTTTCGTCAGCGCGCCGAGTGCGGAGTTCGTTTCATGGGCGACACCCACTTTCAAATCGGGTTGAGCGAGGTCCGTCAATTGCTTGATCTTTCGCGGGTTCCCTTTGTGGACCAACATGACCATCCGCGTCTCGGTCAGTTCTCGCCCCGGAAGAAAATAGGGCTGAATATCGTCGGGTGAAAGAAATGAACGGTCGCAGGCAAAATACGCATCCGGTCGTCGCGCATTTTCACCTCGCATCATCCCCAGCAACACGCCGCAACCCTCATACACAACATTGATGCGACACCCCTCCCGCTCCTCAAATTCTCGAATCGTCTCTTTCATCGCCAGTCGTTGAATGCCGCCGCTGAAAAATGTAATCGTCGGCTCGACTTCCCACACATCGCCCGGAACCAAAGTGTAACCCGCTTTCTCAAACGTCTTTTGTCCTCGATCCGCCGCTGCCAAAAACCGGGCAAAACGCAATGCGGCCGCCGGTTGCTTGGTCGTCTTCAGCACGCCGACCGAAACGCGACCCACACCGGAGGAAAGTTCCGGAAGTCGAACCGCCTCTAACTGAAACTGCCGAGCGACCGTATCCCACACGAACGCTGCATCCAGATTACCCGCCTGTACCGCCATTGCCGACTCCGTCACGGTGATATGCGTGACCTTGGAATGGGCTTCAATTTCGTCCCACTTACTTTGATTGGTAAGAACATCTTGGGTGACCTTGCCGACCGCCGCGTTGACGTTCGCAAAGCCGTAAGTGATATCTTTCCGCAGCAAATCATCGAGCGTCTGAATGTTGCGAGGGTTTCCCGATTTCACTCCAAGGACTAGGTGCATTTGTGCCAACGGAATCCGTTCGGCAACAAACCCATTGTCATGCGCCGTGTTGAGAAAGCTATCATCGGCAGGCAGATATAAATCGCCTTGCTCAGATGCCGCGATTTGTGCCGCGAGCCAACCCGAACTGCTGGCCCGAATTTCCACGGCGACGCCCAACTCCGTCTGATATTGCTCCGCGATGGTCTTCACCGCCGGTTCCAAAGCTGCCGCACAATAGACGATGAGCGTTTTTTCGCCCCGCACCGTAGGTTTCCAAACCGCCAACGCGATCAAGCCCGCCAACAGCACCATTGCACCGCCAATATATTTCACGGCCGGATGCACATCTCCGCGTCGACGGCCATTGTCGTCTTTCGCTCCGCGAAACGACGTTCTTCCTCCGCGTGTAGGACAGGAATCGTCTTTCGGTGGGTCGTTACCTGTTGGCGGATTATGAGCAATCATGGTTGAGCCGCCGTGTTGGAAACCGTGCGTCCCGCCTCCGTCAATTTTCCTCGCGTCATGTTCAGCGTCCGTCCGGCGAAACTGGCCGCAAAAGGATCATGCGTTACGAGCAGGACCATGCCCCCCGCCGCCGCAAAATCGGTCAAGTGACGCAACACGACGCCCGCATGTTCCAGGTCCAAATTCCCCGTCGGCTCATCCGCCAGAATCAATTTCGGCTCGTTGAGTAACGCCCTCGCCAGTGCCACCCGCTGTCGCTCGCCCGTACTCAATTCACTCGGCAAGTGTCGTAATCGATGTTCGAGATCAAACTCCGCCAACAGTTTTTCCGCCCGCTGCGGGGCATCAACCGCTGGGTGAGCAACCGTCACCGCCAAGACATTTTCCAACACGCTCAAGTACGGAATCAAATGAAACTGCTGAAAGACAAAACCAATTTGATACGCCCGATACCGGGCACGCGCCTCGGATGATAAACCAAATGGGTTCTCATTGGCAAGTTTGATCTCTCCGCCGTCCGGCGCAAGCAATCCGCCGATCATCAACATGAGCGTAGACTTTCCGCACCCACTTGGCCCCTGCACCGCGACAAACTCGCCCGGTGCGATACTCAACGAAACGTCGTCCACCGCGCGGACTTGGTCGCGTTTGTTGCGATACGTTTTTTGTAAGTGACGAACGTCCAACATAGTTTTTGTTTATTGCGTAATCCGACTCCTTAGTAGCCTATCCGAAATCATCTCCCTCTCCCTCCCGGGAGAGGGCCGGGGTGAGGGTTCTTGGATAGACTCTCAATAACCTTCACTCAGCACGACCGCCGGATCCCGCCGGGCCGCCACCAAGGCGGGCAGCCAACTGGCCAACGACGTCAACAGCGGCGTAGCGGCAACGACCACCAGCCACACCCGCAGATCGACGGCCGAAAACGGATTTACTTTCGCCGCAGTCATACCACTTGCTGCATTCGCGGTTATCGTTTCTGGCGTGACGGCCTCTTGTAACAACATACCCACGAGTGTCCCAATGACGCAACCAACGACCGCCCCCAGGCAGCCTTGCAAAATCGCTTTGCCCAGAATCAGGACGAAAACCTGCCGCCGTTTCCAACCAATCGCTCGCAACGTCCCAATTTCCACCCGCCGGTCGCGAACATTGATCCACGTCAGCACCGCAATCCCGATGAGTGCCCCCGCGACCACGAGTGGAACCAGCACCGCCGCAAAAGTCTCCTGCTCAATTCGCAGTTGTTCCCGATGGACCGTTTCCGCCTGCAACGCATCCTCTCGGGCTTTCGCCGCCCGATTGCGTGCTTCCGCTCGAGCCAGCGACTGCGAGGCGAGTTCTGTGACCTGTGTGTCGGGCAGAATCTGTTCGACGTCATTTCGAATTTGTGACAAGCGATCCGCCGCACAGTTGCATTCGAGAGCTTTGATCGCGTTGATCTGGCCCGGCAAGTCGAGCAGTTCTTGCGCCACTTTCAAATTCACGTAGATTGTGATGTCGTCGGCATTGCCCCGTTCCGGATGCAGTTTCTCAACGGTGAATGTTCTTCCGAGAAGCACCAACTCGTCGCCCACTTTAATACTCAGACTGCGATACAGTTCATGGCCCAGCACGACCTTGCCGGGCGGAACAAGTTCCAAGAGCGGTTTCTTTTCGTTGCCCGCCGCCATTGGCAATTCGCCACGAGTTCCAAACAATATAATCGTGCAGTCTTTTTCCGGCCACTTGATTTTTCGTTGCAGAGAAGGCAAGACGTGATTGATCGTCGCGATTTTGGACTGAGCCAGTTTTGCCGCAAACTCTTCCGGCATGGTCTTCGCGGCAAAGTTATCAGCGTACAGATCGCTCAGATTTTGGTCCTTCGGCAGAATGAGCAAATTGAAGCCAAGCTCCCGCATGATCTTGCGAGTGTCATCTTCCAGTCGCTTCATGTCGGCGTCGGTCTGTTCCCGTTTCGCCGTCAGGATTTGATTCGTGCGCAGATCATGTTGCCCCAGCAACGTGAACGCACCCACGACGCAAGCCGTCGCGGCGACAACCGCCAAAATCCCCAGCACGGCGTTAAGCCGCCGGAATAGGACTTCACGAAAAATCAAACGCCATAAACTCATAGGAGCGACGGCCGCGATGGGTTATTGTTTATTGTCTCCACGATGGGTCTAAAACCCTCGCCTTCAGGCGAAACCTTTAGGTTCTTAGCTTGTGGAGTTAGGTTGACTTTGGCGAAGGTTACG
>JAYUFG010000426.1:0-10716 GCA_043738845.1 Planctomycetaceae bacterium | reverse complement strand
GCGAATTTGCCAAGC
Organism: Planctomycetaceae bacterium; assembly: GCA_043738845.1. Taxonomy (GTDB): domain Bacteria; phylum Planctomycetota; class Planctomycetia; order Pirellulales; family DASRSE01; genus DASRSE01. The sequence continues at coordinate 10,701 of JAYUFG010000426.1, read as the reverse complement.
CATAGCAGCGGTGGTCGAGGGACGCAACCTGAGCACCGACCCAGGGGCCAAGGCGTAGAGTTTGAACGAATCATCCTCCTTGTTGCCCGCCAGCAACTCCTGAAAATGATGCTGAATCGCCGCGTGAATCGCCAACTCGAATACGAGACTGGCCGACACCGTTTCTTCCCGTAGGCTAGCGACGTAGCGGAAGTAATATCGCAGTGAGCAACCTTGATAGGTGCGTATCCGCGAAAAACTCAAGTACTCGTTCGAGAGCGGCCTCGATGAAGAGTTTGGTGGTGGACAATTGACGAGCGGTTGTGTGACCGTCGGTTGCAGGAGTGTGCCGTTACTCATGCGGCTTCCCCGTTCCGAGTCGGCTGCTTCAACTCGTCGATCAAGCCGGTGGCCTCGCGGATCGACAACTCGTCGGCCGTTTGAATATGAAACCGCTGGCGGTCGGCAATCGAAATACGATTAAATCGGAAGGTTTGGTTGGTAAATCAGCGGCACACAACAAAACAAGCCGCGCAAAATTGCTCTCGGCGGCTTGCTGGTTCCTCGTGGGGCAGGAACGAAGAACCATAACCACAATGATAGCGTCTCGAAATAATCAAAAAATGACTACCGATTGACACCGTTAAGTTTTCATCAAAAAATCTTGAACCACATCCGGTGAGCAAAATTGATGACATCGTGGAACCAAGCATAGCCGAGTGATGTTCGCTCGCAGGTGATCTTCGCCGTAACCATCGCGCCGGGACGACGTTCACCTGGGGCAATCGAGTCTTGGTCGAGTTGCACTTTGACGAGAACCGTATTCCCCTCTTCGCCGCGAATCTCCGCCGAGGTGTGAATCTCGCTGATGCGACCGGAATGGCTCACGTTCGGATTTGAGGCCAAAATGAATCGCACCGAAAGTTGGTCCCCCAATTCACGCTGGGCCGTAGCGACATAGCCCAACCGATCTTCCGGAACATGCAGTTCCAGTTGCCAATCGCCGGTCGTGTCGGCAATGGTCACCAGCGATTGACCGCGCTGCACCGGTCGATAAATCAACTTGTCACGGAGTTGCCACGTGACAATTTGGCCGTCGAGCGGGCTGGCCACCGAAAGTTGCTCTTGCTTCTTTCGAAGCAACTCGACTTGTTGCTCGAGACTCGTTTTTGTGGCGTGCAACTGGGCCGACTGACCGCTGAGCTGAGACAATTCCTCCGGCTTAAGTCGGATATTGCTTTCAGCCAGTTCGATGGCTTTCATTTGTTTGAGGGTCGATTGCAGCCGCCCTTGGACCTCCGCAATCGCGATACTCAATTCCGTGCTACGAAGTGTGAACAGCGGCGAGCCGACCTGCACTTCTTGGCCATGTTCGACTAAAATCGCGTCGACAACGCCGTCGAGGGGAGCGAAAACCTCTCGACGCTGAACGGGTTCAAGCGTTCCTTTACTTTCAATTTCCAAATCGGTGGGGACGAAAAACAACGCCGCAATCGCCGCTGCAATCAACCCGACCGCGAGCAGCGTTTTCGGCAAACGCTGTGTGGCGACCAGCCAGCGCGATTTGCCAATCGTCCGCCACACCGGCATCAGGAACAACGATTCGTGTTCGACCGCGTTGGCAACCGCCGCCGCCGTGTGGCGAGTGATCGGTTCGACCCGGTCCTTCAGCCAAACTTCACTCCGCGACAAGGCTGCCTGCTCAAGAATCAATGCGCCGACGATTTCGCCCGTCGTGGACTGGCCCAATTCATCCGGCACCAGCGGCTTTCGCAACGGCAATATGGCGATTGCCTGTCGATTCACTTCCTCCAAATAGTCGTGAATTGCCGCGGTTATTTGCTCGGACAAATCCGTATCGTCGCCGAAGTACCACACCGGTTCGCCAGCTAGAATAACGGTTGCGGCCAAATGATCCAGCGCGCGGACCGCGTTCGCACGGCGATCTACGCTGACATGATCGCTGATCGCCGCAATCCGACGCTGCCCTTTGCAAATCGTCGCCAGACTGACTTGATCGATTTCCAACAACCTGCGTGCTTCGTTCACGACCGAATAGGCCACATCGTTCAATTTCAAACTGCGATGGGCGATACGGGCAAAGGCGTCCCCGTGCGTCGCAATGCCGTGCTGCGTAAGCCCCTGCTTCCACGCCCTGGCTTGATAATAGCAACGGGTCAACTCACAAAATTGGCGCAGGAATTGCCACTGCGGTTCGTGGGACGTTCCCAGACTGCGGGGTTCAAAAAAAATCTCGATTAGCCCGTTGATTTGTCCCTCGAACCGCGTAACTTCGACCAAGATGGTCATTTCACTCGCAAGGTGGGGGAGTTGCTCGTGTGGAAGATCGAACGAAATGGCAACTTCCTTACCAATGCCCGACGTGAAGACGTCGTGCAGAATTGCATCGTGATGTTGTTGATCCTCGGGCGAATCGAGCAGGCCAACCTTTTCAATATTTAATTGGGCGACCGATTCGAGCTTGCCATTGCGCCCAACGACCCAGGCCGCCCCCGCCAAAGCACCCGTCCCTTCGAGAAGAATTTCCAGCAGTTGGGAAAAGAACTCGCGTGGTGCCCATTCGGCCGAACAAAGTCGTGCGACCCGCTCGCCTAAGACGGCGGGTGGGATGGCGGTGGTTTTCTCAGCGGAAACACCCCATTGGGCAGCGGAAGTCATCGAATTTTGCCCGTTTTTGAGGTTATTAACGAGAAGTATCCAGCTCAAATCGTTGTGAAAACTACAAGTTCGATTTTACTCGGAAGTCGCCCTTGATTCCACTAAATACTCTTGCCAAGTATTGTGAACAGCGACAATCCATCCGGAAAAACTGCACATTCTTCCGATTTTGCTTGACTTGCCGATTGTTGCGGTTTAGCCTGACAGATCGGTCGTGGGGGGGAGTGCGCTTTGATTTCGGGTGCCGTGGTCCTTCCTTCACCGGATCATTCAGGTGTCGTTTTTCAAGTGTTCGTCCAGCGGAATTTTGTTGAGGTATTGCATGTCTCCGTTCAATCTATTTGGCTTGTTTGGAAAAAAGAGTGGGAAGAAAAATCGCAAACCGCGATCCTCTGGTCCCCGCCGCGACACCCGCTACTATCACCCGCGCGGTGGCGAGCAGCTTGAAGAAAGAACGATGCTGTCAGTTAGTTTGTCGGGTGCGGCCTTGTGGACCGGCGTCGGGCCTTTCCCGATCACGTTTGCCGCCAATGTGGACCTCAACGGTTCGGGGAACGGTGCTCCCAATTTTTCGGAAGTGGCGGACATTCAACAAGGATCTATCAATCAAGCTGTGGTTGATCCCAATAATTTGAATCACGTGTTCGTCGCCACGGTCAACGGCGGTGTGTGGCAGACGACAAATGCCAATGCAGTGAACCCCAGTTGGTCCACGAAAACTGATGCCCTCCCCTCGTTGGCGATCAGCGCGATCGCGATCGACCCGACGAACAGCAACAACGTTTATGCGGGAACGGGGAGTTACAGCAGCATTTTCGGCGGCGTGAGCAGTGTGGGCGACGGCGGATCGGCGGTTGGGATATATCGTTCCACCGATGGTGGTCTGTCCTGGAGCGTCAGCGGCCGCACCACCTTTGCCGGAATGCGAATCGTTCGCATCGTGACCACGACTCTCAACGGCGGCCAGACGGTGTTCGCCGCCACGACCGATGTGAACGGTGCCAACACAGGCGGAATTTATCGCAGCGACATCGGCGGTGCGCCCAACGTCAACGGGACCGACTCCTGGGTGCGGATATCGGGAGCGAACGGCCTGCCCGACGCGGGTGTGACCGACATCGTGGCCGACCCCGGTAACGCCAACCGCTTTTATGCGGCGGTCGTCGGTGCCACGGGTGCCGGAATTTATCGTTCGACCGATGGCGGAGCCAATTGGAGTTCAATCTCGAATAACATTCCCGCTGGCAGTATCACCAATGCAATTCGTATTCGTTTGTCGGTCAGCCCGGCCGGACAGAATCCCATTTACGCGGGACTCATCGGCAGTAACGGCAAAGTGAGCGGCATTTTTCGTTCGGTGCAGGGAACCGACGGGATCGATAACAATGCAGCGAATGGAATTGACGAACCAGCCGAGGCAACCTGGGTACGGGTCGGTGTGGCGGGTGCGCCCAACATTTATCCCTTCAGCACCGGACAAGGCGGCACCCACTTCTCGCTCCTGGCGAGCAGCACATCCGATACGATCGTGTACGCTGGTGGACAATCGCAACTCAATTTCCCCTTCACCGGGAACATCATGCGGGGCGATTCGGTCGCCAATACTTGGACGCCCGTCGCACCGGGCCCCACATCGCTTTCATCTCCGCACGCCGATTCGCGGGGGATGATTTGGGACGGCACAACGATCATTGAAGTGGACGACGGTGGAATCTATCGCCTGACCAATCCCGACACCGCCGCGTCCACGTGGGCGAGCATGATCGGAACGGGCAGCACCGCGATTCAAAATACCGAACTTTATTCCGTCGCGATCGACACCAACGGCGTCATCAGCGGCGGGGCCCAAGACAACGGTGCCTTTCAACTCATGCCCGACGGAACCTGGGCCGAAGCTCGCGGCGGCGACGGAATTCTCGTTCGCTCCGTCGGAACCAAACGTTATTTCACCACGCAAAATTTTGACTTTACGAGCCAGACCGGTACGGCGGTCAATAAGTCGGGAGACGTTTTCCCCAACTTTAACATTACCGGAGCACCGGCCGGAACATTCCTGGACGGAAATTTTGACGTGCGGCTCGATGGAAATAAGGCTGGCAGCATTTTCAGCGTTGCGTATGGCGTCAATCCCACCGATAACAATCGCTTGTTGGTTGGAACGCGAGCGCGGTTGTATCGAACCGCCAACGGCGGAAACACCTGGACATCGATCGGTGGCTTGGTCAACGGAACGGCAGACGGCATCGACAACGATCATGACACCGTCATCGACAACGCGGGCGAAGTAATTCCCGGCACGGTCACGAACGTCACTGGAACTATTGTCTACGTCGCCTATGGGGCCACGGCGAATTCCAACGCCGCTTACGTCGCGAACGCCACGGGTGGCGTCTTTTTCAGCAGCGACGTCACGGTGGCGGGAGGTGGATTCTCCAATACAGGATTTGCCGGCGGACCTGTGTTGCAGATTGTCATCGATCCGAATAATGCCAGCATCGCCTATGCCGTGACGGCGACCGGTGCCTGGTCCTACAACGGCACCACCTGGACCGACCTGACGAGTGATATCGCGCGACTCGCCGTTCCAGGGTCGGGTGGGGTCAACCTGCGTTCGATCACGTTGTTCAACAATGGAACAGCCACGACGGCTGATGATTGGTTGCTCGTCGGTGGATACGGCGGCGTGTTCCGCCGGGCCGTGACTCCGCCGGGCGGTGCCCCATTTACCTGGAGCGAATATGGCGACAAATTGCCCGGCGTGATTGTCGATGATGTCGTCTACGATCCCACAAATAACGTCGTTATTGCGGGGACCGTGGGGCGCGGTGTTTGGGAGGTAACCAACGCTTCCGCCACGATTGCTTCCACGGTCAACCTGACGGTTGCTGGCGATGGCGGTCCCAACGCCATGTCTTTGATCGTCGATCCGAACAATACCAGTCGAATCCTTGTCTCCGACGGAATCAACCCAACGCAAGGTTTCGACATTGGATTGTTGAACTCAATCCAATTCAACGGCCTCGGCGGAAACGACACGTTGACCGTCGATTTCACCAACGGCAATCCGATTGCCGTGAGCGGTGTAAACTACAATGGCGGGACGGGAACCAGCGATGCCCTCATTTTGCAAGGAAAACTGAACGGCGGTAAGTGGGCGACCGAACGCGAAACGCCGACGGGTGCTCACGCCGGGAGCGTCGTCTTCACCGACCCGACCGTGTCTGGCGGCGCGGCACAAACCATCACTTATCAAAATCTCGCACCCATCATCGACACGGTGGCCGTCGTGTCGTTCACCAAGGACGACCTTGCCGCAACGGCCGATACGATCAATCTGATCGCCAAGACCATCGTCGGCAATGCGGCGGTGACAAGCGAAATCAATAGCTCCTCAAATCTCTTCGAGTTGATTGACTTCGGAAATAAGGACAATGTTACGATCAACGGTTTGGACCTCGTCGACACGATTCACGTCGGTTCCGGAACGGGCAATTTGCAATTCGTCAATTACGGCCTCACCGCTAATGGCGGCGGACAAGTCGGCGATAGTTTGATCGTGGACGATTCGGGCGAAGCATCCACCCGCGATTTCCCCATCACGGGGACCAATGTCGGCGCGAATGCTCCGACCGTCGTATTCACGCTCTTCAATCAACTCACCGGATTGAACTACGCCGGGTTTTCCGGACTGACCGTCAATACGGGTACGGCGACAGACATCGTCAATATCGTGAGCACGTCGATCGACACAACCTTGTTTGACGCCGGGGCGAAAGATAGTGTGTTCGTCGGCAGTGGCACGATGAACTATGTCACGCAATCGCTGACCAATGCCAGTCTCGACACCATCGCGGCCAAGGTTCACATCATCGGCAAAACGGGTGCCGCGAATAACATCTTTGTTTTCCTGGACGATTCGAGCAACAGCGCCGCCTATAATTACGACGTGACGCCGGCGGGTGTGAGCAATTCGAGCGTCCCGACGCTCGTCGCTCGTACGTTTGCGGGTGTCACGATCGACGGTGCGGCCGATGGGACCGGCAGCACCGTTTCGCAATTGACGCTGACTGGGACGACGGGTGCCAATCAATTCAATGTGACCCCCAGCGTGGCGACACAGTTTTTCATCAACGGCCTGAACCCGACGTTCGCTGGACCGGGTGCCGATAAGTTAGTCGTGAATTTCGCCGGCTTGACCGGTAAGAAGCTCACTTACTCCGGCCCGCCGCTCGGCAATGGAAATTGGGCTTTCTCGAATCGGAAAACGGTCAATTTCACCAGCATCGAAATGGTCAACTATTTCCCGATCCTGGTCATCGGTTCCGATACCGGCACCAAGGGAAGCCAACCCTGGGTCCAGGTCGTCGATGCGGATACGGGCGAGATCCAAGGTTCATTCCTGGCCTATGAATCAACTTATCAATACGGCGTGCGGGTCGCCCAGGGCGATCTCAACGGCGACGGGATTCCCGAAATCGTCACCACTCCCGGCCGCCTCAAAAGTCCGCTCGTCAAAATTTTCAGCGTGCCGGGTTTGAACGGGAGCGCGACCGGCTCGCTCCTCACGTCGTTCCTCGATACGACCGGTTCCTATGCAACGCGACAAGACGGTTTCTCGGTCGCGGTCGGCGATGTGGACGGAAACGGAAGTCGGGACATTATTTTGTCACCTTTGCGGGGCATCACCGAAGTCCATGTCTGGGCCAATAACGCCGCGAATGGGGCGGCCCTCTCGCCCGCCAACTTCGCCGCCCAAACGCCGATCTTCCCCTTCCCGAGTTCCTTTATCGGTGGAGCGGTTGTATCGACCGGCGACTTCAGCGGCGACGGCATCGCGGACATTTTGATCGGGTCGGGTTCCGGCACGCGGGCCACAGTGCGAACGTTCAATTTCGTCACCAAGACGTTCCTCGCCGATAAGACGCCGTTCTCGGCCGCTTTCCGGGGCGGTATTTCCTCGCTCTTCGCGGCCGATGTGGATGGCGATGGAAAGCTCGACTTGGTGGTTGGCTCGGGACAAGGGGGACAAGGACAGTTGGCCTACTTCTCGACGAAGGCGGGAAACACCTGGATTAACACGGTGGTCCACACCGATCAAGGTTTCAACTCACAAACTTACGTCGCCGGAGCCTTTGTCACGACCGACGGCGTGGTCGAGATTTTCACCGGCCAGGGTCAAGACGGCCGCGGTCGGAAAATCCGCCGCTGGAAAGTCAACGGCGTCTCGCCGGTCGGTACCGATTTCCTCACGCCCGACAGCACGAAGTTCGGCGGCTTCTTCTTGGGATAAAACCTGTAGGTCAGGTACCCCGTACCTGATCTACGACGTAATAAAAAAATCGAGCCGCAGAAACCAATGTTTCTGCGGCTCGTTGCATTTTATTGGCTAATCAACAGTCCCCTCCGGAAGGTGCGGGGTCCAAGCGGATCACTACCAGCAGGCTTCAAAGCCCAGGCTCGCTCCGTGCAAGAACACGGTGCCATCGTGGACAAGCGTTGTTCCACTGGTCGCCGTGTCGGTGAAGTCGAGTTGATCCGTCGCGCGGGCGATACCGGTCATCCACATCACGTTGTAACCACCCTTCAGACACAAACAATCGCACAACTTCACACAGCCGTTCAAGCCTAAGTCACCCACGAACGAAAAATTATTGCCCGTTGTGGACGAATTACGAATTTGGAATTGATTGTTATTGTCGAACAGTGAGGTTGTTTGTCGGGCGTTGTTATTGAACGCCCCCGCCTTACCGACCAACGACAGGCCGAGGTTGCCGAAGTTCATGCAAGCTTGGGCACCGATCTGACCGCCAACCAAATTGTTTTGGGCACCGATATTGTAATCGCTTTGATCGGCGTCGGAATCGATCGAGTGGATATTGAGCTTTTCGACCAAGTTGATGTAGCGAAAACCGCCCATCAGCGTAACCGCCGCATCGCCCGTCTTGTGCCAGACGTTGATTTCCGCGTTGTGTAGGTGGCCCGTGTAATGAACCTGCATCGAGTCGGCACCGAAAAAGTCATCCAGCGCGAGGCCGATATCGCCGGGCAGGCTCAAATTATTATTGCCGCCGCGCGATCCGCCGTCCGACTTCCAGTTTTGTAAGCCGAAATAGACCGCCTCGACCGATGTGCATTCGTCGAGGTAATGACCTACGCTTAATTTGATACCAGCCTGTTCGCTGAAGCCGAGATCAGACGTTCCCACGATCCCCGCTTGAGAATTTTGATCGATCACAATCGATTGATGTTTAGGCGGACCGAGCTTTAGGAACATCACTTCGCCGATGGCATAGCACGATGGCCAGTGCTTCCCCTCGCACGCCGATTTCATACATTCTTCGCAAGGTGCGGGCTGGGCTGGTTGCGCCGCTCCCGAATCGTACTGAGTTGGCATCGCGTAATTCGTCACGACAGGATTGTTCACGACCGATGAGGGAGTCGTAAAGGCTGCAACCACCACGGTCGCATCATCATTCGCCGAGGCACTGGCGAAACCCGACACATCGTACTCCGCCCCCTTCACCAGTGTTGTTACCAGTATTAGGCCCATTGTGACCGCCGTCATGTAGACCGCCGTCATCCGCCTCAAGTTAATTTGCATAGTTTCCCCCTAGTCCCAAATTGTGTCCCCCTCAATCATTACCGGCGATTCTGCGGGAACCACCTGAACGTAACGACGATTGCGAAATTATTCCGCTTATAGGGGGTCATTCGTCACAATCGTGAAAACTGCTTTAATCCGCACGACCCAACCTAGCAAAGATGACCTAATCATATCTGTTTGCGTAAGCAACCCAGATTGACGTCAGGTTGGCGGCTTTTTGTTCATTTGCCAGACCGATCTCATGTTGAAATCCATCGAACCCCGATAGTTTTTGCCGGAAAATTTATTGGGCCTGCAATTGCTGGGACAGATTGATCGTTTTCTGAGACATGACGTCCACACGATATCGAGCCTGAATGGCCAGCGAGACCGAGGTTGTAGGACCGGATCGAAATCTGGTTCCTTGAGCGCGGCGGCAATGGCAGCCTGGTTTTCTGGCTCTGGCAAAATTCCGCCCTGAGTATCGGCGATGAGTTCGAGAAACGTACGAGCGTCGTCCTTCCGTCATTGTGCCACGTACTGGCAAAACACTCCAGCCATGACCGATTGTCCACGTTCGCCCAAATGAATTAAATTGCCACACACAATTCGTTTCCGCTCGATGATTCGTTACTGGTGTAGGATTCCGATTCTGCTGCGACCGGTCATCGAGTGTTCCTTTCGTCCCGCCGGAAAATGTCGGAGTATGTTGGCACGAACTACGTAACACGGTCGAATGATTCTGTACTCGGTCGGAGACTGATTTCTTTCACCAACAGCCCAGGAGGGCCAGCATGTCGCACGATTAAGAAAGCCACGATCAAGAACGTGTCCCGGACGATATAACACTCGGACCGACGGACGACGACGTCACCGACGAAGAGGAAATGCCACTCCCAAGTCGATCGCGGAGTTCATCTGGCACACCCTTTTACTGGTCCACTCGCCCGTTTTGATGAACCGATATCATCGCGTCACTGCGGAGCTTGAGGCGACCGACGAACAACTGGCGGGCATTTTGCGAATTCTAACGCAAAGCGGTGTCCAGGTCCGCTCCTTAGCCGAAAAAGATCCTTCGCTCGAGGACGTCTTCATGCTGGTGACGAAGGGGTTGGTGTCGTAAAACACTAAAGATTGAACGATCACTTCGACGATGGTTGGCCCTGCGGACCCGACCACTCGTACAAGCGGCGTCTCGCCGCTTTTGATACGCGGTGAGACGCCGCGTGTGCAAGGTCCGCAGTGATTACGACTTCTGGCCCCGCTTGTGGCGGGCCAGAAGAAGTCCGAGCAGACCGAGGAAGCCGAGGACGAACGACGATGGTTCCGGCAGCGGGATCGTGGTCGCCGTCCCGTTGACGATGTTCACGTCGATCACTTGATAATCGTCAAGGTTCACCACGCCGTCGTAATTCGTGTCGCCGTTTTGATAACCCGACACGGCCGTGTTGATGTTCACG
>JAYUFG010000425.1:0-10728 GCA_043738845.1 Planctomycetaceae bacterium | reverse complement strand
ACAACACCGTCGATCCAGGCAAGATCGATCCGGTCATGCCGAACGAAGACAACAAGCCGGGGAACACTGACACGCCGCCCGATCCGGCGGAGACCACACCTAAGCCCGACCCGACCGACAAGCCCACCGACAACGCCACGGAAAAACCGGCGGAAAATCCCTTGGAAAAGCCACTGGATAAACCGGTTGACAAACCACTCGATAAGCCAGCCGATCCGTTCGAGACTCCCAAGCCAACGGTCGATCCGCTTGACGTTCCCAAGGCTCCCGACCCTCCGAAGCCGCCCGACGTACCGACGCCTCCGGTGGTCGTCAAGGAAATGCCGGTTGGTCCGAAAACCCCCCCGCAATTCACCTCGGCCGAATTGGGAGAGGCCCTCAAGGCGGCCAATGATTCCGGCAAGGAATACGCCGAGGCTTTGCAGTCGGGGGACGCGGCGATGGAGAAGGGAAAGCGGGGTGGCTTTCTGCGAAAGTTGTACACCCTCGGCGAGCGCGTGACGTTTGTGACGGAAACGGCCGATGATCCATCGGTCGCCCAGCGTAAAGACGCCATTCAAAAAGTCGTCATGCAGGCTGGCGACGCGACGAAACTCGTCCCTGTCTTCGGCAAAAACGCGGCGATCTGGATCAACCATGCCAGTCGCAAACCAACCGAAACCGGAATCGTCGTCGGCGGGACCGTGACGGAAATTGAAAAACGAGAAGGACTGTTCATCACTAAGCTCTCATTGGCGGGCGAACTTCCCGAAGGGATGCAGAAAGATTACGTTATCGTCAGCAAGATGAGACTTCCGCATGTGGGTGAACTCGCACCGGCCCTGATCTTTGGTGCGATCATCGACAATCCGGCGGAAACGATCGACGGGTTCACCGGAACCGAAACGCGAGTGATCTGGTCGAATTTCGCCATCAACCTCAGCAGCGATGATCCGGGTGCCAATCCCTTCGGCGACCCAGCCACGCCGAAGTAATCGGTTGGAACGTGCATGGCTTCTCGGAAAGTTGCCGCGCATTTTCAGAGCATTTTCCACCGCACCGACGCCTTGGCGTCGGTGCGGTTGGAATAGGCTCAAACAGCATTGTACCCATCGTCACTTTTGGGGTTCGAGTGAAATTGCTTGGACGGAAAAGACTGGCTCGTCGGTTTCCGGCTCGCTTTGATTGAAATCGATTCGCAGTCGCGTGACAATTCCCTTGTACTCTGGTGACTTCGATAAATCCCACGAATACAACTGTGATTCTCCACCCCTGCAAGAAACCGTCAGATGACGGCTCGCGTGAAATTCCGGCTCGGCCGTCGTCGCCCAATAGACCGTAGCATTCGACACGTTCCAGTGAATAGCACCCGTCAAATTTAGAACCGGTCCGTCCGCTGCGTCATAAAAAACGGGCGGGCTAATTAATTGCGAGTTGGTCGTTGCCCCACGAGTCACAATCAATTTTCCGCGAACAGGCCACGCCTTTGCATAAGCATCGTGCAACGTCCAACTTTGACGATCATTCGTAAACTTAAAGCTGGGCGGCTTTGGTTTTTCTGAGCGGGTGTAAACTTGCTTGCGAATTTCAGCGAGCGTTCCCAGGATTAACTCGTAAGAAAACTCGTACTGGATTTTATCGTCGAGGATTTCATTTTGGGTCGGAGCGATGTAGCCCGTTGGATCGTCGTTTGGCCCGCCCGCTCCCGGTTTTCCTGCGAACCCGCCGCTGAATTGATAACAGCCGTGTGATCGAACGCCGAGTCCAAAACCTGCATCGTTCACGAGGGCGGCCCATTTCTCGGTCGCCCGCCAATGGGACCAAGGGCCTTTTTCCTCTTTCTTCTTTTCGATTCGCACCAGTTCGTCGTCAGTGAACGGCTTGTCGCCCGTGTAGGTCATCAGTTTGTAATACGAGCCATTCGTATAGACAGCGGGAAGTTCTTGCGTTCGCGCGGTGGCCAGTCCAGTGTAACCTTTGCGATCATTGTTGATTCTTGCCCGCGCTTTGACGACCGGACCATCCAGCGACAGCCAACTTTCAAACGTGCATTCGCCGGGAACATTGTCGAGCGGCCATTGCATCGGCACGCATTTGACATAGAGCGTCTTGCCGTCGTTGGTCTGTTCGAGAATGCGGGAGCGATTTCCGAAACAGTCGCCCGACTGAATCGGGTTCCAACCAAGACCCTTCCACGCTTCTTTCGGCTTCTTGCCGGGAACCTCGAACGGAATGGGGGGCGCGTAGAACGAAAGCTGCACTTGGCGACCGTGGTCCCAACTATTGACGACGTTTTCGTCCTGGCCCGACAGAGACAGATACGTGATGGCTCCACCCAGTTCAAGATCGACGCCGAGCTTAATCGTGCCATTGTCGAGCCAACTCATTTTCGGTTCATGTGCGAGTGGTTTCGCAGCGCAGGCCACGCGCATGGACCAACAACAGCCGATCACGATTGCGAAAAGAAATTGGAGAGGCGAATAACGAACGTGCGAAAATGTTCGATACGTTACCAACGGGTGCATGGGTGTAACCGCCTGACTTTCTGTATGAAAATTACAACTCGTTCGTTCATTCACTTGGACGAACGAACCCTCTTTTATATCTATATCCCAAATAGCCACGACCGTCGAGTTTGACTCTCGCCAGCCCCGCCCCCTTTGTCTTTTCTCATTTCGCATTTCTCGTTTCGCATTTCTTGTTTAGCCCTTTTCCCCCGCGATCCAATCAAAAACGGCCCGAAAGCCGTTCCTCCGCCCCTGTTGTCCGGGCGGTGGTTCAACTATCATGGAACGATGGCTGTTCCTCAAGTAGTTATCGTCGGTCGTCCCAACGTGGGAAAATCGAGCCTTCTCAATTGGCTCGCAGGCAAGCGCATTGCCATCGTGGACGATCGCGCCGGGGTCACTCGTGATCGGGTGAACTATCTCGCTTGTTCGATGGACCGCTATTTTGAATTGGTCGATACGGGCGGGATGGGCCATCAAGACGAGGACAACCTGACCAAACATATCGACGACCAGATTAACGCCGCGATTGAATCGGCCGACGTGGTTCTGTTTGTCGTCGATGCGCAAACCGGCATTACGCCGCTCGATCAAGAAGTCGCGAAGCGGCTGCGATATGTGGATGTTCCCGTGATTTGCGTCGCCAACAAAGCTGACGCTTCCGAACATGATACGTCATCGGACGAGTTTTACAAACTGGGCAAAGGGATGCTGATCAAAGTCAGCACGTTGCAAAATCGCAATCGCGAAGTGTTGATCAATCGCATTCTCGAACGGCTTCCGTCGGACACGACCGAAGCGGGCGAAGTGGCCGATGCCTCCATGAAGGTCGCCATCGTGGGCCGTCGCAACACGGGCAAAAGTACGTTCGTAAACACGATTGCCAAAGCCGAGCGAATGATCGTGAGTGAAGTGCCTGGTACCACTCGTGACAGTGTAGACGTGCGGTTTGAACTTGACGGTCGGACATTTGTCGCGATTGATACGCCGGGTCTCAAGCGAGCTAAGTCCATCGCCACCGATATCGAGTTTTACAGCACCCACCGCGCACAGCGGAGCATTCGTCGGGCCGATGTGGTGCTGCAATTTTTCGATCCGACGCAACGCATCTCTAAAGTCGATAAGGTGCTGTGCGATTATATTTCCGAACAATATAAGCCGTGCGTGTTTGTTGTGAATAAATGGGATTTGTACGTCGATACGGTCCTCACGGAAAAGTGGGTGCAGTATCTCCGCGATACGTTCCGCACGATGTGGCACGTCCCGATCGCGTTTGTCACTGGCAAGACAGGCAAGAACGTCAAAACGCTCCTCAATCATTCGCAGATGCTCTTCAAGCAATCGGTGCAACGGGTGACGACGGCCGATTTGAATAAAGTCGTGCGGGCTGCGCTCGAGGGAAATCCGCCGCCGCTGTACAAATATCGTCAGCCAAAGATTTTTTATGGCACCCAGGTCGGCGTGCAACCGCCGACGATTGTGCTGTTTTGTAATGACCCGGCGATGTTCTCGGCGTCGTATCGGCGTTACTTACTCGGTGTGTTTCGCGATCATCTGCCATTTTCAGAAGTCCCGATCAAACTCTACTTGCGGAAGCGCGAAGACTCGATTGGTTATTCGTCCGACGGCTCCGACTCCGAAGAGGAAATCGAAAGCCATTAGGTTCCGACGTTTTCGCGCTGCGGGAATCGAGGGGGGCCGTCGGAGAATTATCATTACGTCGATCCAAGGAATGTTCGATGTCCCAATTGGTTGTGCAGGAGATCACCAAGGAATTTCCCACCCGCGCAGAGCCGCTCGTTATCCTGCGGGGTGTTTCATTCCAACTAGAGCAGGGGCAGAACCTAGCTGTTCTCGGACCGAGCGGGTCAGGAAAAAGCTCGTTGCTCCACATCTTAGGAACGCTTGACCAGCCAACGGGGGGAACCGTCACTCTGGCGGGCGTCAATCCCTTCACGCTCGACGAACAAAAAACGGCGGAATTTCGCAATCGACGGATTGGCTTTATCTTTCAGGACCATCATCTTCTGCCGCAATGTTCGGTTTTGGAAAATGTTTTACTGCCGACACTCGCCAACGGTCGGGCAACGAGTCCCGCGATTGATCGGGCGAAGAAACTGCTTGATCGAGTTGGACTTTCCAGCCGGTTGCAACATCGGCCCGCCGAATTGTCCGGCGGAGAGCGACAAAGGGTCGCCGTCGCTCGAGCGTTGATCCTACAACCGCTCTTGGTCTTGGCCGACGAGCCGACGGGCAATCTCGACCGCAAAAATGCGGCGGAAATTGGCGAGCTATTGTTGGAGCTTCCCCGCGATGAGCAGGCGATGTTGATCGCCGTTACGCACAGTTTGGAACTAGCCAGTTTGTTTCAGCGTCAAATGGAATTGAACGACGGTCAGTTGATGGAATGCAAAAAAAGTGCGGCAAGTTAAAACGACCGTAAGAGTTTAGCCGTGTGAAGTGAAAAAAATGTCGAACGCAAAACAGCCCGAAGGGCTGAGATTTTCAGCCCAGGGCAACGCCCTGGGTAACGGGACCACCACGAGCAACAACGCCCCGTAGGGGCAAAACAAGACGTATGTCGCCCTTTCAGGGCTTGATCGACTATCGTGGTGGGATTACCCAGGGCGTTGCCCTGGGCTGAAAAATGTTCGCCTTTCAGGCGAATCCACAAGCGGACTGCTTACATCAACATTGCACTTCCAACGGCTAAACTGTTACATACGACCCAATTTATCCCGTCAGTGGACCGCATGTCGCCACTTGTTCTATTACTGCGCAGCCTAATTCACCACCGGCGGATTCACGCCGCCGTGGCAATGGGCGTCTTCGCCGCGACCGCCGTGCTGACCGGTGCGCTGCTCGTCGGCGATTCGATGCGGGGAAGTTTGCAGCACCTGACCAAGGATCGCCTCGGCCAGATTGACGAGGTTCTGGTTTCACCTCGATTATTTCGGACGGAATTGTCGACGGAACTTGCTACATCGCCCGACTTTGCGAATCATTTTTCCGCCGCCGTTCCAGCACTGTTCGTGCAGGCGACTGTTGAAAAACCGGCAGAAACACCCGACGCACCGACCGCCAGAGCCGGAAAGGTCAACCTGCTTGGCTGTCTCAACGAATTTTGGAAGTTGGGAACCGGCGGGCCAGCGAAGCATCCGCAGCGGGATGAGATTGTCCTCAACGAACCACTCGCGGCAGCTCTCGGCATCACCCGCGAAATGCTCGCAAAATCAATCAACAAACCGCTCGAAGTTCTCCTCCGCATCGGTCAAGTCAGTCAAATTCCCGCCGACAGTCCGCTCGGCCGCAAGACCGAAACGACTCGCTCTCGCCGCGTGAAGGTCATTGATATTATTCCTGCCACCGGCTTGGGTCGTTTTAGCATTCGCCCCAATCAGCAAGTTCCCCGCAACGCTTACTGCTCGATCGACACTTTACAGGCGATGCTTGAACAAAAGGAAAAGGTCAACACAATTCTCGTCGCAGGCAAAATGGACCACGGCGACCCGGCCGCGAGCGACCATGACGCCCTCGTTAAGATGTTCACGCCGCAACTGGCCGACTATGGCGTTGCAATCCGGATGAACAAGCGGGGTTATTTTAACGTCACGAGCGACCGCATGTTGCTCGAACCGGCGATTGAAACCGCAGCGATGCGGGCGTACCTGTCCGACTTTGCCCAACCAGCCCTCACGTACCTTGCGAATTACATCCTCGTGGGCAAGGACGACAAAGGCAAAATTCCCTACTCGACCATCACCGCGATGGATTTTACGACCGCCGCGCCGCTCGGTCCTTTCGTGACGCCGGAGGGCGAGACGATTGGCCCGCTGAAGGAGGACGAAATCGTTCTCAATCATTGGGCATTTGACGATTTGAAGACGCAAGGGGTCGAGGTCAACATTGGCGATCCGATCAAGCTCGTTTACTTCGAGCCAGAGAGTACGCACGGTGATGTGCTTGAGCAAACAGCGACGTTCAAGCTGAAAGCGATTGTCGATTTGACCGGTCCGGCGAACGATCCTGACTTTACTCCCGAGTTGAAGGGCGTCACGGACGAAGCCTCGATTGCGAATTGGAATCCGCCGTTTCCATACTTTCCCGAACGGGTGCGCACGATCGCTCCGAACGATCAAGATGATCGCTATTGGAAAAAGTACAAAGCAACCCCGAAAGCGTTTCTCTCACTCGCGGCGGGGCAGAAACTTTGGGCTAGCCGTTTCGGCCGGGCGACGAGTGTTCGCGTTCCGTTGCGCGAAAAGCTGACGGAAGATCGTCTGAAAGAAAAGCTCAAGCTCGATCCCGTCGCGCTTGGTTTGGAATTCATGCCGGTCAAGCGGTGGGGACTTCTCGCCGCGTCGGGGACGACGCCATTCGGTTTGCTCTTTTTGGGCTTCAGCTTTTTTATTATCGCCGCCGCTGTAATGTTGATCGCACTCTTGTTTCGCCTGGGCGTCGAGCAACGGGCCAAGGAGATCGGCCTGTTGGCGGCGGTCGGTTGGTCGGTGAAAAAGATTCGCCGCCTGTTGCTCGTCGAAGGTTTGGTCGTGGCGATTGTCGGTGCGGCGGTCGGAACACTGGCAGGAATTGGTTACGCCTGGCTGATGTTGACCGGTTTGAAAACGTGGTGGTTGGGGGCGATTACGACGCCGTTTCTCGACCTGTATATTACGCCGCAAAGTTTGCTGATCGGTTTGGCGACCGGTGTTGTTGTCGCGATCATCACGATTGCCTGGACGCTGCGGGGGCTGAAGAAAACGAGCGTGCGAGGCTTGCTCGGTGGGCAATTTGGTCTCGCGAATCGCGTGACACGGCGGGCAGACATAAAAAATCATCTGTTCGCGTTAGGACTGTTTGTCGTCGCGATTGCCCTCGGAATGTTCGCCGGGCGATTAAGTGGCGAGGCCCAGGCGGGGGCATTTTTCGGGGCGGGGGCCTTGGTCTTAGCAGCCGCCCTTATTGAGATTTCCGCTCTGCTTCGTGGTGGCGAGGGAAAGTCGCTCGTCGCGACGGGCATTTTTCCGCTGGCCTGGTTGGCCGTTCGCAACGCCGCCCGCAACCCCGGTCGCAGCACGCTGACGATTGGACTCGTTGCATCGGCGACATTTTTGATCGTCGCGATTAGTGCCTTTCGACTTGACCCGCCCAAGCGCGACGGCGGTTACGCAGGAATTGACTTCGTTGTCGAAACGGACCAGCCGATTCATTTTGATCTCAACACGGAAGAGGGGCGAGAGAAGTTAGGCTTTACTCCCGATGAGTCGGAACAAGTCAAACGGGCCAAAATCTTTTCAATGCGGGTGCAGTCGGGCGACGATGCAAGCTGTTTGAATCTTTATCAGCCGCGTCAGCCAAGGATTCTGGGACTGCCCAAGGATTTTGATTCGAGTTATCCCATTGATGCGGAGACGGTGAAAACAAAAGAAACGTACGCCACCGTTTGGTCGCTCGTTCATTCACCGTTGACCACTGCAAATAGCGAAGAGATCGTCCCCGTCATTCTTGACGAGAACACCGCCTTGTACAGTTTGCACATTGGCGACTTCATGCACAGCCCGCTCGGTATGACGTACACGATCACCGATGGTCGCGGCGCGCCGCTTAAACTACAAGTTATCGGCTTGCTCAAAAACAGCATCTTTCAGGGCGATTTGCTGATGAGCGAAGCGAACCTCCTCAAGCATTTTCCCGATGTAAGTGGGTATCGGATGCTGCTGGTGGAAATGGCTAACAACGGAGATGTCGGGCTGACTCCGAATCGCGAGATGGTTCGTGCCACGTTTTCCGACGCCCTCAGCGATTTCGGCGTCAGCATCGAGCGGACGGAAGATCGTTTGGCCGGGTTCATGGTCGTGCAGAATACGTATCTCTCGACGTTTCAAAGTCTCGGCGGGCTGGGGTTGCTGTTGGGGACGCTCGGTTTGGCGACGGTCCAATTGCGAAATGTGTTCGAGCGTCGAGGAGAATTGGCCCTGCTCCGCGCGGTCGGCTTTCGCCGCCGCCGGCTGGCCGGGATGGTTCTGCTCGAAAATGCGGCTCTGTTGCTCGCCGGATTACTCGCCGGTCTGTTCGCCGCGCTCGTCGCCGTTTGGCCGCATCTGTTTGGGGCGGGCGCGTCTCTGCCGTGGCATTCGCTTGAAGGAACATTGGCCGTCGTCCCCGTCGTTGGACTATTGGCCGGATTTCTCGCGGTCCGTGCGATGCTGCGTGCCCCACTGTTGCCAGCCTTACGGGAAGAATAGAATGGAATTGTAGTCGTAGTAGGTCAGGCCTGTGGTCTGACAAATGTTTGTGAATGACTCGTTGTCAGGCCACAGTCCTGACCTACGATCTTTGCCTTCAGCGTTCATCACTCTACATTCATCATTTCCTCCCATGCTCACTCCCACCATCGACCCCACCTGGGCTTGGCAAACCTACGAGCCGAGCGACCATTCGCCCTGGAACCTGCGTCGGGCGGGACACCTTTATCGTCGCGCGACCTTCGGTGCCAACTGGACCGAATTGCAGAAGGCCGTCGAGCAAGGCCCCGAAAAAACCATCGAGCAATTGCTCGCAGGCGGAAAGAATCAAGCCGAGTTTTCCCAACAGGTTGCCGAGATGGCGGCGACGATTGGCCCGGCGGATGAAAGCCCGCTCCGGGCATGGTGGCTCTTTCGGATGTTGCTCACGCCGCACCCGCTCGAAGAAAAGCTGACTTTGTTCTGGCACAATCATTTTGCCACCAGCATTGCCAAAGTGAAGAACGCCCGGCTCATGCTCGCCCAAAATGAACTGTTGCGGAAACAGGCTCTCGGCAATTTCGGCCAACTGCTGCAAGACATTTCCAAAGACCCGGCGATGCTGATTTGGCTCGACACGAATCAAAACAAAAAAGGAACGCCGAACGAAAATTATGCCCGCGAACTGATGGAACTTTTCAGCCTGGGCATCGGCAATTACACGGAAGCCGACGTGCGAGAAGGTGCCCGCGCGTTTACTGGCTGGGAACTCAAGGACGATCAATTCCATTTCAATGCGAATCAGCACGACGGGGGGGACAAAACGTTTCTCGGCAAGTCGGGCAATTGGCACGGAGAGGACATCGTGCGAATTTGTCTCGAGCAAGAGGCCGCACCACTCTTCATCATCGGCAAGCTCTATCGCTTTTACGTCAGCGACGGCGAGACGCCGAATAAGGAATTGCTCCGCCCGCTGGCGATTCAATTGCGCGAGAGCAACTTCGATCTCAAGGAAGTTGTCGCGACGATCTTGCGGTCAAATCTTTTTTTCTCGGATCAGGTATATCGAGCGAAGATCAAATCGCCCGTCGAATTTGGCGTTGGGATCGTCCGTGCGCTCGAGGGTCGTGTTGGTCCGCAACCGCTCGCCGAAGCGATGGAAGGACTGGGACAGCGACTGTTTGCTCCGCCATCAGTCAAGGGTTGGGATGGTGGGCAGGCTTGGATCAACAGCACCACGCTCCTGTTGCGACACAATTTGGCCTTGGCATTGACCTCTACGCAGGACTCGCACTTTGGACGAAGGACCGACCCGGCCGAGATTGTCCGCCGTCAGGAAAAAACGAGTGACGAACAAGCCATCGACTTTTTCACGGGTCTGTTTTTGCAGACGGACATTCCCGATGCAGCGCGGGAGAAACTACGTGAATATGCCAAGTCGGCCCGCGAGCAGACTTATCCCAAGTTTTGGAGTGTGGCGGATCGTGAGAATCATCGGTTGCGGGCGATTTGTCATTTGATGTTGACGCAACCGGAATTTCAATTGTGTTAAGGGTGGGCTGAGCGATACGGACTCGAAATTCTCTCGCTCAACTAAACCCACCGCAGTCGTACAACATCGGTTACAATTCGGGTATCGGTTTAGCGGTATGGAGTAAGGCATAGATTGTCAAGAATTCAATGTTGACCACGCAAACTTCGCTTCGGAAAAAGGTGCCGTTTCATCGGAAGTACAATTCAAAGAGTTCACGCAAAGACGCAAAGATCGCAAAAATAAAAAAGATGATCGAACGAAGACTGAAACGGAGGTCTCCGACGATTTGTTTCCCTTCACTCCTTTGCGTGAGCCTTTGTTCCGAACCCTTGGTGGGAATCCTTTTCGATCAGACGGTTACTTCAATCGGCTAAACTGATGCCAATTCGGAAACGCTCGACTTCGTATTAACTTTCACCTCAACGACCACGAGCATCGCACCCAACCGCAACGAACATTGCCATGGAATTCGCCAGTCTTTTAA
>JAYUFG010000424.1:0-4057 GCA_043738845.1 Planctomycetaceae bacterium | reverse complement strand
AATGTCGGCGATCACGACCGTGGTCTCGTCGAGGATTTCATTCAGGCGCGAGATCAATCGCTTGATCGTCATCGGTGCGGCCGGGTCTAGCACAAAGGGAAGGCACGCATCGGCCGGTTTTATCGGCAACGTCCGTTGCGGCGGGTGGAGCGGTTTGTTCGCCAGTTCCCGAATGAAATCTTCCAGCAGCACGTCATGAAAATGGTGGTTGCGAATTCGCAGTTGCTCGCTCGTCGCGTAAATGCAACGGCTGGGGTCGAGATTGGCGGTGAAGATGCCGAGGTTGATGTCGGTCATAAACGTGCCGAGCAAGATCACGCAATCGCTTTCCTCGACGAACGCGGTAACTTCATCGTGACCCATCGCCCCTTCGTACAAGCCGACATACAGAGGATGAACTTCGCTGATGACGCTCTTGCCCAGGATCGTGGCGGCGATGGGTATCTTGGCTTTTTCGGCGAGGCGCAGGACTTCGTCTTGTAAGCCAAAGCGATGAATCTCGACGCCCGCGATGAGCATTGGCCGCTGACAAGTGTTGATCCAATTCGCCGCCTCTTCAACCGCTTCGGCCAAGACGCCCGGCTCGCTCACGGCATGGGGAAAGCGATATTGATACGGTGCCTCGGGCACAACGTGGACCATGTCGCGGGGAATTTCGATATAGACGGGCCGCTTAAATCGCGCGGCGGAATCGAGCACGCGGTCGATCTCGCGAAAGGCAATCGTGGCGTCGTCGAGGTCCGTCCCTGCCACGCAAAGTTTCTCGAAGACTTCCATCTGCGTGTGGAAATCGCGGACCTTATGATGCAGGAGCGGATTATTGATTCGTTCTCGCAAGCCGGGCGCACCGCTGATTAGCACGACCGGCGACTTTTCGGCATAGGCCCCGGCAATCGAGTTGCAGGTACTGAGACCACCCACGCAATACGTGACGCACACCGCACCCATCCCGTTCACACGAGCGTAAGCATCGGCGGCGAAACCGGCGTTGTCCTCGCGGGTGCAACCGACGACGTTAATGGGACTATGTTCTAACAGGCCGTAAAAGCCCAGGATGTAGTCGCCCGGAATTCCAAAGACGTCACGAATTCCATAGTCCTGTAACCGGCGAATGAGATACTCGCCAATCGACAGACCGCTGATACTTTGCGTTTCGGTCACATCGCGAGAATGGCGAGAAAGAGACGGAATAGGTTCACCACGATTCATAGTTGTACATCCTTGGTCCAACGACGCCGACGATTTGGTTTGGCCATCAACAACCGTCGGTTTAGCAAAACATCTGGGCGTTCGGTATTTCGCAAATGGTACACAGTGGAAACGTCCAGTCCCGCAGCGTTTGGGCAACGCAATGGTCGCCCAAAGAAGTGACACCTCTCCCTTGCACGAGGTTTTTGCCGGACAGTCTTTCGAATCTCTGCCGCGTACTCTCCTGGCGGCAATAAGTAGGGTGAGAGTTTCCCTGCCAAAAAACTAGGAAGTCCTTTTTTCAGACCCTAATTCTAATCCAGGCATCTAAGGCGAAGCAAGCGGGATCGAGTTGCGGTCGGTACTTTCGGCATTACTCATTGCGCCGAATCTTAGTGTGGCCGGGTCGCGTCGAAATGTCGGAAACGCCGATGGAGTGCGTTGATCGATTATCAGAACGTTCGATTGGGCAACACGCCCACCACGACTCGATAGATCCGCAGGTTCTGAGAAATCACGCCGCAGTTGGACTATTGTTCGCGATAGGTCGTCCAACTGAGGACCGCCAGAAGCAGGCCGCAGAATACGAAGCCGCCGTCCATGATGACGCTCGTGCGGCCAAAAGGAATTTTGATTCCGAGATCAAGGCCGAACAACAGCACCAACAGGATGGAAATGACCATCCCGACCATGGTCAACGCTTTAGGCATCAGGGTGCTTCCTCAAAGGCGGCGAAATAACGTGGAGCGGAATCAGTTTGTGCGATGTAGTTCTCTATCAAACTCTCTAGTATAGTTCAACCGATTTCATTGTCATCCCGGAAAAAACAGGAAAAAAGGACCAATCTCGGCTAGAATCGACCGTTGTCGGGGTTTTCGGCCAGAAAATCGACCAACGACCACCCTGTTTAAGACGGCTTTGCCGCAGTGATTTTGGCTCCCTTTTACCAAATTATAGGCACCCATGTCTCCTTTTACCTGGATTGAATTTCGCGAGTCGATGCCTGTCGCTAAGAATTGGGCCTATTTCGATCATGCCGCTGTTGGTCCCCTGTCGGGTCCGGCGCGGGACGTTTTACAGGTTTGGCTGGAACAGGCGACCGAGCAGGGGGACACGGTTTGGCTCGATTGGGCAGCCGGAGTGGAGCGGACCCGACGACACGCCGCCGCGCTGCTGGGGACGAATCCTGAAAATATCGCATTAGTGCCGAACACGACCCTCGCCATCAATTACGTCGCAGAAGGTTTTCCGTGGCGGTCGGGTGACAATGTCGTCCTGCCCGCCGATGAATTTCCATCGAATGCGTATCCTTGGCTGAATCTGGCCGGTCGCGGCGTGGAAGCCCGACGGGTGAAAAGTCCGTTGTCAGGCACGGTCGATTGGGACGCGGTTTTTTCTGCCTGCGATGAACGGACCAGGATGATCTCGATCAGTTGGGTCGGCTTTGCGTCGGGCTGGCGAATTGATGTGGACGAATTGGTCGAGCGGGCACATGCTCGCGGGATATTGGTATTTCTCGATGCGATTCAAGGACTGGGTATCTTTCCGCTCGATGTGCAAACAACGCCTGTCGATTTTCTCGCGGCGGATGGACATAAATGGATGTTGGGTCCGGAAGGGGCGGGCATTTTTTATGTGCGACCAGAACATCTCGATCTCTTGCGGCCGATCGGCGTTGGCTGGCACAGCGTTACTCAGGCGGCCGATTTTGACCGGATTGAACCGAATTGGAAACCTGCGACAGAGCGTTACGAAGGTGGTTCGCAAAACATGTCGGGCCATTTGGCTCTCGGTGCCAGTTTGGAACTCTTGCTGAAATATGACGTGGCGGAAATTGGCCAGCGGATTTTGGAAGTGACCGATTTCGCGTGCGCGCAGCTTCAATCAGTCGGGGCAAATATCTTTAGCCATCGTGAAGTTCCCGAACGGTGTTCGGGCATTGTCTCGTTCGAGATTCCTGGCCAAGACCCGAACGGGGTCCGAAAGCATTGCTTGGCCAACGGTGTCGCTTTGGCTTGTCGCGGAGGCCGGTTGCGAATTAGCCCTCATGCGTATCAGAATGAAGCGGATGTAGAGCGGCTGGTCTCGGCGTTAAAGACGGCGTAAAAAACCGCGTCTTTTTCACGAATAAAACTAACCTTCCACGCGGCCCGCTTCCTTGCGGAACCGCCAGCAAAATTTTCTTGCCTTTGTGCCCAGTGAATCATCCTGTTACTTGGTTACTATTTCATACCGTTTCTTTGTCGAGTGTTGACGCATTTTATCAACACCCATTCATTCAATGCCCGATATTACTTGGGCAATCTGCGAATGAGTTCGTCCGTAAACTTTAGTGTGGTGATGGCCGATTTCAGCGACCCGGTCACGGAAAGGATACTGGCCGCTAATTTGATCTGATCGGCATTAAACAACCCATGCTGGCTGGTGGCCTGACCGTTGTGGGCACTTGCGGAGTGGGAGTTGGCTTTTTTCCTGCGCTTTCCTGTTTTTCCGCCCTTCGACCGAACAACATTGACGTCCGTGGCCTTGACCGCAAGCCCGGTGGCTTCGGTAACTCGCTTGGCAATCTCCGGTGCCGTGTGTTTTGCATCGGCGGGGTTGTCGGACAGGTACTTCTTGATCGTGCCCGCCTTCGAGGGCTTATCGCCGCGGTAAACAACTTTGCCATTGCTTTCGTGTCCAGCCTTGCTCGTTGTGGCTTTCTTTCTTCCCATTTCGTTTCCCTTTCGTGAAAATAAAACCCCGTAAGGTTCTAACACTAATTCGGGTCGAATGAGATGTCAACGCTTGGATCGTTAAAACTGTCGCGAAAGAGCACTGAACACTAATGATTGGGCGTCGATAGTTTCACCAACTGTGGGGAATCTGA
>JAYUFG010000423.1:0-4063 GCA_043738845.1 Planctomycetaceae bacterium | reverse complement strand
CAAGGCTTTGCTCTCGGCGTGGCCCCTGTCACGCAAACCAAACTGGATCGAGTGTGTGAACCGCGCACAAACCGACGCGGAACTACAAACGATCCGCACCAGTGTCCAGCGCGGCAGCCCGTTCGGCGACTTGGAATGGACCGAACGGACCGTTCAGCAATTGGGCTTGGAATCGACCCTTCGCCCTCACGGCCGCCCCAAAAAACCAAACAACGGTTCCTGACTGCTTGTCTGTTCGACGACGATCAGCCGTCACTTCCCGCGAACAATTGTCTTAAATCGCGTGATCAGATCGCGGGTGATGGGGCCGGGAAGGCCGGTGCCGATCGAGCGGTTGTCCACCTTGACGACAGGAATGACCTCGGCGGCCGTCCCGGTCAGGAAACATTCGTCGGCGATGTAAACGTCGTGTTTGGTCAAGGCGATCTCGCGGACGGTGATGCCCGACTTTTGGGCGAGTTCGATGACCGCGTTGCGCGTGACCCCTTCTAAAATTCCGGCGTCAATCGGTGGCGTGAGCAGGACACCACCCCGCACGAGAAAGATGTTATCGCCCGTGCATTCGGCGACTTCGCCCTTATGATTGAGCATGAGGGCTTCAACACAACCGGCTTGCAGCCCTTCGATCTTGGCCAAGATGTTGTTGAGGTAGTTGAGCGATTTGATGCGAGGATTGAGAGCGGCCGAATGATTACGGAGCGTGCTGGCGGTAATGATCTCCAGACCGTTCTCGTAAAATTCGGCCGGATAAAGTTGAATCTCGTCAGCGATGATAATGATTTGCGGGTCGCTGGTTTTATTGGGATCAAGCCCCAAACTTCCCGCCCCACGAGTGACGACCAAGCGAATGTAAGCGTCGGTCAGTTTGTTCGCGGCGAGCGTTTCGTAAACCGCTTTGGCCAGGGCATCTTGCTTGATCGGAATTTCGAGCCAGATTGCTTTGGCCGAATCCCACAACCGTCGCAGATGTTCGTCGAGTCGAAAGACGTTGCCGCTGTAGCTTCGCAGTCCTTCAAAGACGCCGTCGCCATAGAGCAGGCCGTGATCGTACACGCTGATTTTTGCGTCTTCTTTATTGTAGAGGCGACCGTTGATCCAGATTTGCAGCGACATGAGAAAAGAAATTGTGCGTAGTAGTCAGAGGATGAAATTGGGAAAGAGATTAGCTTTTAGCGACTAGCAATTAGCCAGAGGCCGAATTACCAGTCTGTCTAACTGCTAGTCGCTAACTGCTAAAGGCTAATCGCTAAAATGCTCTTAGCTATTCCGCAACAACCCGGCCTTCGGCGAGGCGGACAATCCGGTCGGCCTGACGGGCGATGCCCAGGTCGTGCGTCACCATGACTATAGTGAGATTCCGATCCTGGTTCAAGGTTCGCAAAATCCGCAGAATTTCCTGACCGGTCGAATGGTCGAGGTTTCCGGTTGGTTCGTCGGCCAGGAGGACTTGCGGCTGTGACATGAGCGACCTTGCGATGGCGGTCCGCTGCATTTCTCCGCCCGACAATTCACGCGGTTTGTGTGAGAGGCGGTGGGATAACCCGACGAGTTCCAGCAACTGCGTGGCGGCGGCGACGTTTTTCCGTTTGTTCAGCCGATAGCTCAAAATTCCTTGGCGAATCATCAGCGGCGAAAGGACATTTTCAAGCGTCGTCAATTCTGGCAAAAGGTGATAGAACTGAAAGATCATGCCGAGCTTTTCGTTGCGGATTTGGTCCCGTGCCCGATTGGCCAAGTTGTCAATTCGGCGACCCTCAAACCGGACTTCTCCCGCGTCGGGTGCGTCGAGCGTCGCGAGCAGATGCAGCAACGTACTCTTGCCGCAACCACTTTGACCGACAATCGCGACGAATTCGCCGGTGCGAATTTCAAAGTCTACCCCGCGCAGGACAGGGATTTCGACCTGACCCTTGCGATACGATTTCGTTAAACCCTTCGCCGCGAGGCAAACGGAATTCGAAATCGGTTTTCGTTGCGCGATTGTTTCGGGCGAGACGTTCGCTGGCTCTCGCCAGCTTTCAATCCGAATATGCGACGATGCGTCGGAGCTTATGTTGTGCGGCACAGCAGTAGAAGCAGCGAGCATTGCCGCCGATGATTTCGACGAAGCCTCACCGGAATTCGCCGGGCGGCTCGTCCGCTCGTGGGCAATTTGACGTTCACGTTCTAACAGGCGTTGAAATTCACTCATAACGAAGGGCCTCCACGGGATGGAGTCGAGCGGCGCGGCGGGCCGGCAACACGCTGGCCAACACCGCAATCGCCAAGGCACCAAGCACGATCCAAGTCACCGTCAGTGGCTGTACGATCGTGGGAATTTGTTGAAAGTAATAAACGGCCGGGTCAAAGACCGGCTTTCCGGAAATCCATTCGAGCAACGCCCGAATATGATTGATGTTGTGGACAAAGAGCAGGCCAATCACCAACCCTGCCCCACAGCCGACGATTCCCAGCGACAAACCGTAGCTCAGGAAAATCATCATAATCCCGTGGGCGGACGCACCGAGCGATTTGAGAATTCCAATATCCTTCGTCTTTTCGACGACGATCATATAGAAGATCGCCAAGATGCCAAAACCCGCCACGGCGATAATCATGAACAACAGCAGGTTCAGCACGGCGGTTTCTGTTTCAACGGCGTCAAGAATCGTGCTTTGCTTATCGCGCCACGTATAAACGCCGTACATTTCTGCTGGAAAGGCTTTTTGCAATTTGTCCCGAACGGCGACCGCGTCGGCCTCATTCTTGAGCTTGATTTGGATGGAATTGAATTTGCCGATTCCGGTGGTTGGGTCGATCATCCCCCGCATTTCTTGCAGGCGGCGCATCGGCACGAACACGACCGACGAATCAAATTCGCTCATCTTGCTTTCATAGATATCGACGATGGTGAATGTATCGCTGACGGCTTTCGGCGGCGTCCCCGCCGTCGGGAATGTAATCTTCACATCGTCGCCGGGCAGTGTCATTAAATGATCGACGCCGTCGTGCGAGCGAAAACTAACGAGGGCGATTCCCGGAACCATGCCCGTGTACTGTTCTTTCGAACCGTCGAAAAGTCTTTCTTTTTCCTCGGGCCGACCTTGCTTGAAAGGGTCGGTCGGAGCGGAAGGGGGTGCATCGGCCGTTTTCGTTTCGGCGTTCTTTTCCTCGTCGTCGCTCACGACGGGACTGCGGGGCCGTTTGGAAAAGGCGTTTTTTGAATCGTCAATTTTAGAATCAATGATGATCGGATCGCTCGTCGCTTGTTCAGTCGCCGCTTGTTCGTTCATAGCGGGCTGCGGCGGCAGGGATTGACGTTTGAGTTCTTCCAGTTCCTTTTCGCGTTGGACGCGGAATTTTCGCCAGGACCAGCCCGCCATCTCCATGCCCTGTCGTGGCTTGGCGTCGGGCGACAAATGGTCCGAGACGTCGTAACCACCAGGTTGAAGATTAAAGCTCATCTGTTGGCGATTTTCGGGATGTTGCAAATACTTGCTGAAATCGCTGACTTTGCCGACGGAATCTTCTTCGACGCCGACGAGATTGATCTGTCGATTGTAGTATTGGCCGCGAATTTGATAGCTGAGCATCGCAGGCACGGCGACCGTTGCGGACAACGCCTCGATTTGCTCGCCCGCGATTTTGCGGATTTGATCTTTGTGCCATTCGGCATCATCGAGACCGGTCAGGTTGCGGGCTTCGACCATTAAGTGCGCATAGACGCCCTGAAGTCGCTTTTGCATCTCGTGCGAGAAGCCCGACATGACGCTGTTGACGACGATCATCGTCGCGACGCCAAGCGTCACGCTGATGATCGAGGCGAGTGCAATCCATCGCGAGCGTAGATACCGCCAACTTAAAAGCAGTTTGTACATGGCCAATCCTTTGGCGTTTTTGAGGAGGTGGTTTGGTGCGTTTTGTAGGTCAGGTACCCCGTACCTGACAATTCGATAACAGTTTAGCCGTATGAAGTGAGGCAAAGTTCCAAATGCAAAACAGCCCGAAGGGCTGAGATTTTTCAGCCCAGGGCAACGCCCTGGGTAACGAGACCACCACGAACCTCAACGCCCCAACGGGGCAA
>JAYUFG010000422.1:0-4063 GCA_043738845.1 Planctomycetaceae bacterium | reverse complement strand
GCGAACGAAGCCTACACGACCGACCTCAACGGCAACCGCACCACCAACGGCGGGACCGCCCAAACCGTCGGGGCCAATAACCAAATCGCCAGCGACGGCAAGTTTGCTTACGAGTACGACGACGAGGGCAACCGCGTTTCCCGCACCAAACTCGACACTTCCAGCAATCCGACCGGCGAAACGACCGTCTACGAGTGGGACCACCGCGACCGGCTGACGCGAGTAACGGTCTATGCCGCTGCGACGCGGGCCGTTAAAATGCAGCAAGTCGAGTACACCTACGATTGTTACGACCGCGTGATCGGGGAGCGAGTGAAAATGTTCGACACCGACGCAAACAATTCGCTCACGTCCAACATCCTCACGCAAAACATTTTTGATGGCGATAGAATTGTTGCCCAGACCGATGCGAACGGTCAGGTCATCAATCGCTACCTCTGGCTCGAAGCCCAAATGCTGGCGGAAGAGTTGGGCGCAACTAACACTTCCCCCGGCACGCTCTTATGGGCATTGTCCGATCAGCAAAACACAACTCGCGATTTTGTGAACACCGCTGGCGAGATCGTCGATCATCTCGATTTCGACTCGTTCGGCAATATCAAGTCGGAAACAAACACGACGTCCGCACTTTCTCCGCTGGTCGTCTTCGGCGAAAACATCTACGACCGCCCCACAAAAACCCTCCGCGCCGATGGCCGCGTCTATGACCCATTGTTAGGCGAATGGGAGTCTCGCGATCCAATCGGTTTCGCCGGTGGGTTGTGGAAGATAAACGACTATTGCGGAAATGATCCGGTGAACCGTAGCGATTCAAGCGGATTCGACTACGCCGACATAGGATCGGCGTACAAACCCCAAACAACTTGGGAATGGGTAGCAGGCGTACACTATTACCAAGAGAACCAAGAAGCTCGCTGGCATACTTCAGGCGGGTACCGCGTGATTGGCTCAGTGCAAGCGGTTTCCACCATTGGAAGAGGGTCATATGAGGCAGGCTATGGAGACATACAACTCGACTCGACTTTTGGTGGCGGTTCTATTTCTCTTTACGACGCAAGGTTGGCGGCTAAAGCAGCGTCAGAAGCTTTCTCCGGCGGTCGAACTTCGGATTCCGACATCAAAAAATGGCTGGATGAAGGCAAAAAGGGAAGCCTTCGATTACCCGCCAAGGATCTTAAGGCGGACGACCTAGGGTTGTTTGGCTACTTGACCGAGGCAGCCCTAAAAGCCGAGGCGGGTGGGGTTTCGTCGATTAGTTTGAGTAAAGAATTTCCAATCGGCCCGATTTTGAGCATTGGCATTGAAGGCGGTGTGGACGTAAAGACTGAAGACAAGCAAGAGCATGGCAAGAAGGAAACAGAAGTTACAATTGCCCTCAACTTTGGTGCGTCAGTTGGGCTGGGTCATAACATAACGAAGCCTTCAATGCCTCACAAACCGGGTGCTGCCACAAAGGCCATTAAAGATAAGGATTGGTGGAGGAAAGTGCTCAAAAAATATGAGGAGAAGTCAAAAGAATGGCGGGAATTCAAAAAGGAAGCGGGAAAAACTGAGCCCAGCGTGAAGACCGGTTTTGAGCTATCGCATGATGACTTGAAGGACCAGCCCTTGGGTTGGCGCGTAGATTTATCTTTGGGAGTCCATGCGGAGGCTGGGATTTGGTTCATAGGAATCGAAGCCGAAGCGGGTTATCATTGGATGTGGAGCGGGAGTAAGGGTTACCTGGGAGGCTCGACATTCGCATCGGCTCATGGATCCTTGGGTTCAGGTAACGTTGGAGCGAAAGCAGAAGTCTTCGGAAAAATTTCCGGTAGCTATTCGTTTGCGGTCCTCGATAATTGTTCCTCTGAAAAGTAAAACGTCAATAATACTCAATTGGGTAGTCCTATGAATTTACGTCCTGTTCTCATGCGGACCTCCGATGATATAACTCAATTCATGGAATCGATCCGTTATTCTTGGATGACCACAGGCATCTTCCTATGGTTTTCGTCAGTAGCATTGTTGGGCTGCGGAAGCGCAGCAGATTCAAACATTCCAGCGAAGGACAATCAGGGAATGACAAATGCCTCCAATCATGGTGAAGCAAATGCCGAACCGTTGCAGTACTCCCTTTGGATTGAAACGGATTTAGGAGGTAGTATGGAATCTGCTTTTGATGATGATGGACACATTAAACTTAGCGGCTCAGCCGTCGGAGGAGAAATAACCGTTTACGTAAATGATTCACCGACTCGCATCTATTGCCGCGGGTCGTCGGTAGATACTATCCAAGATTTCGTTCGTCCCGGCACAAACCGAATTCGAGTTGAGGGGAAGCACTCCGGCAGAATGTTCGTGAAGGTTATCACGTTAGACCCGCAGAGATTTAATCGCTCGTTTGAGATGAAAGAGACTCTGGCGAAATCATGGCTTGAACTGGAAAGTACATCGGTGAGCCTTGAATTCACGGCTCAACCCGAAAAAGCTCACGATCGTTATGAAGTATTGCCTGACCAACCGGAAGCACGAGATGCGTTGGTGCAGGATTTGCGTGAGTTCATCGATAAGTTAATTGCGAGATCCGATAATCACGATATTGATGGCTTGCTCGAATTGACGATACCGGATCTCAAGAATCCCTTGCCCCAAGTAGTAAATCGAGCCGCATTTAAGCAGTCCTCGAAAGAAGTGGTCGACTTAATTACCGGCAACAGGTATCGTCGGAAGACGAAGGCGGAAGATGTAAAACTGATTATAGGTAAGTTCTCCGTGATCATTTACAGTGGAGTGTCAGAAGATGAGTCTGATCCCATTGCTTATTTATTTGCATACCAGGACGAGGACAAAGTTCCTTTTTATGTGACTGCGATAACGCTCGCACGCGTCGAGGGAAAGTGGTGTCTTATTCGTGGTTGAAGCGCGGGTGTAACCGTCCAGCGACTTTCGAGGTCACGATGTTCGAGGATTTGCGAGTGAGATTCGCGGGGTGCGGCGGCGCTCAAGGACAGATTGGGTTCGCAATACCCATTGAGAACGACCAATCTTTGACAATTGAAGTGTTCGACCGATAAAAAAACGTCGAACAGCGCGCACCCCGAACGCAGTCGGCCGCAAGTCGGTTTGGTCGGGACTACGCAGCCCGGCGGATTGCAATAATCGGCAGGTGCCGCCGACCGCCATGAAACTCGACCGAGAGTTCCAACTTCGCACCCGGCTTGCCGCGAACGAGTGCCCAGGGCTTTGCACACGGCGAACCGCGCGGCCACTGCGAACGCGGCTCGTAACGCGGCTTGCAAACCGTGTTGCCTTGATTCCTAATCATTCATCGCTCATCGTTCCGCATTCATCGTTCCGCATTCATCGTTTCCTCGAAAACCCCGTAATTTCTCGTGTGAAAAAAACGCAACACGACAACACCAGCCTTAAATTTGCGATTTTCCCGACGATTTTGCCCAACAGCACCTCCTAACATTGGCCTCGAATCGTCCTAATCGCGAAATAACGTCGTTCACAACACCTCTTTCCGCCTCTTGCCGGCAGCAAAACGGCCCAATTTATGACTGGACAAACGTACCCTATTTTGCTAGAATGCGGACACGACGGGACGATGCTCCTGGGTCAGAAACCGGGCAAATTCACCCGGTAATCCGGGCAAACAATTCCGTAAATTGCGAATCGGCAGCTTCTTCTCTTCGCGTTTTCAACGACCCAACTCCCACACCTTTCTCCGTGGAAACCAACATGCCAACCAACTCCACTTTCCATCCGTGAGTGGCCTCGGTCGGTTTCCAAACACGGGCGCAGCTAACTATCTCAACTGTTATGACCGCAGTTCAACCCAAATCACCCAGCACTCGCCCGCTCTCGGCAACTCCGTCGCCAGCAAGCGGCTCGATCTGGCCTACAATCAAGCTGGCCAACTCACGAACATCACCCGCTCGAACGACCTGCTCGGAAATTCGCCCGCCGTCTACACGACTCTCGCCCGCGATGCCCTCGGCCGGATCACGCTCGTCGCCCATCGGGTTCTCCAAACCGACTCCGCCCACACGATCACCCACTATTACAACCGCGACGCCCT
>JAYUFG010000421.1:0-4065 GCA_043738845.1 Planctomycetaceae bacterium | reverse complement strand
TCTTCCGAGCGCGTATTTCGGTGCCAATTCGGCAAGGGAACCTGCTCCGCCCGCAGCCGATGTGCCCGTTTGATTAACTCGACATAAAGCTGCTCTTTATCGCCAAAGTGATAGTTAATGGCCCCTTGATTGGCCCCCGCTTTGTGGCAGATGTCGCGGATGGTCGCCGCGTCGTAACCCTTTTCTGCAAAAGTAGATGCGGCCGATTCAAGGATTCTTTCGCGGGTATCGTCGGCGGTGGCCATGTTCGGTTCCAAACGAGCGTTTCAAACGTATGTATGAAACGATTGTATCAATACCCTGTTTTTTGGCAATGGGCCATTTTTTCACTGTCATATTTTTCATTGGTCTTGCGCCATTAAAATGTCCCCTCGAATCGTTTCCTCTTGATCAATAGGACGGTAGCAAAAATGGATCGAGAAGCAGCTAGGTAGATAAAGGGGGCTGATATAGAATAAGGGGGTGGTCATTTTGGCCATGCGTTTAAGGACAAACGCGCCCCTTCGCCCACCAATCCCACCGCTTTATGATGCGACTTTCGCTGTGCGTTGTCGTTCTTGTTTTTTCTTGCGCCTTCACGGCCACGGCGTCCGATTGGCCGTTGTCGCGATACAATAGTCAAAGGACGGCCTCTTCGCCTGAAGTCCTTCCGGCGGAACTCTACCTGGAATGGGTGCGTGAGTATCCGGCCCTTAAACCGGCTTGGCCCGATCAGCCAAAATTGCAAACCGATGTGGCCTACGACCCGATTGTCGTTGGCAAGCAATTGATTTTTGGCAGTTCGCGCTATGATTGTGTGACGTCGCTGAACACCGAAACGGGCGAAGAGTTGTGGCGGTTTTACACCGAAGGCCCCGTTCGTTTTGCGCCCGCTGCCTGGGACCATAAGGTTTACGTCGCGTGCGACGACGGGATGTTGTATTGTCTGGACGTATTGACTGGCAAACCGGTGTGGACGTATCGGGGTGGTCCGCATGATCGGCGCGTGCTGGGGAATGATCGGTTGATCTCGTTGTGGCCCACCCGCGGCGCACCGGTCTTCGCCGATGGTAAAGTTTATTTCGCGACGGGAATCTGGCCGTTCATGGGCGTCTTTCTGCATTGCCTGGATGCGAAAACGGGCAAAGAAGTTTGGACCAACGACGGCGACGGTTCGATTTTTATCAAGCAGCCGCACAATGTGGATGCGTTCGCTGGCGTTGCTCCGCAAGGGGAATTGGTCATCACGGGCAATAAGCTGCTCATTCCCGGCGGGCGTTCGGTGCCTGCTTGTTACGATAAAAAGTCGGGCAAGCTGCAATACTATTTGCTGGGTGAAAACGGCAAACGGGGTGGCGGTTGCGAAGTCGCCGTGACCGACACCTTGATGCTCAATGGCGGTGAAGCGTTCGATCTCAACAGTGAAAAATATCTCGGCCCGTTTCTAGAATTGCCGGTCATTGATAAGACGCTGTGGTTTGGTATTCGGGCGGGAAAGCTGGTGGCGATTGACGCACATTCAGCGGTGACATCGCAACAAGAAGGAATCGACCTGAAAGGCGTTCGCACGTCGATCCCGAAGCTGACTGCGCACGAGGTCGGTTCGCTCAACCTGCCCGGCATAACTTCGCTGATTAAAGCCGGAACGCGATTGTATGCTGGCACTGAAAAGCAAATTGTCGCAATTGACATGGAAGGAACGGCACCGAAAGCGACGGCTGAAAAGGGGAATGAAACGCCCGTTGAAAAGACAGTGCCAGAGTCGAAGCCGGCAGAAGTGTTGCTGCCCGAAGTGAAGTTAAGTATTTCTTGGCAAAGCGAAGTGGATGGATTGCCGACGGTAATTCTGGCGGGCGACCGAAAGTTGTTTGTCGTCGGTCGCGATGGACGGATTTCCTGTTTCGGCGGTCGGAAACCGCAAAGTGTCATTAAACAGGAGACACCACCGCCCGTCTTAGAACTGAACGACGAATGGATCGGGACGGCGAAAAACATATTAGAAACGACCGGTGTTCGCGAGGGTCACTGCGTGGCGTGGGGGATTGGCAGCGGGCGGCTCGTCACCGAATTGTCGCGACAGAGCAAGCTGTCGATCATCGTCGTGGATGGCGATGCTGAAAAGGTGCAGGCGTTTCGCGAGCGATTGCAATCGCTGGGCATTGATCGTTATCGGATCGCCGTTCACTTGGCCAAGCCGAGCGAGTTTCCGTTGCCGCCGTATCTGGCAAGCCTGATGGTGAGCGAAGACTTCGCAGCCGCCGGGATCAATATGAATCACGAATTTATCACGCAGGCGTTCAATTCGCTGCGTCCTTACGGCGGCGTGGCCTGTTGGACTGTGGCCGCTGAACAACGAAAAACATTTCGTCAGGTTGTGGAAGAAGCTCGGCTGGAAAAAAGTGTCGTTCGAGAAACGCCGCAGTTCGTGACGTTGACGCGGGAAGGGGCGTTGCCCGGCTCTGCGAATTGGACGCATGAACATGCCGACCCGTCCAATACACGGGTTTCCAAAGACAAACTCGTGAAGGCACCGCTGGGCGTGCTCTGGTTTGGCGGTTCGACGAACGAAGGTGTTCTCCCACGACATGGTCACGGTCCGCAACCGCAAGTCTGCGACGGACGGATCATTGTCGAAGGGGTTGATATGTTGCGGGCGATGGACGTTTACACAGGCCGCGTGCTGTGGCAGACGAACTTGCCCGGCCTGGGAGCGTTTTACAACAATACGGCCCATCAGCCGGGTGCGAATGCGAGCGGGACGAATTTCATTTCGACCTCCGACGGAATCTATGTGGCTTATCGGCTGCGGGGATTGCGACTTGATCTGGCGACCGGAAAACAATTGGCCGAATTTCGCTTGCCGAATTTTAAGGGTGAGGAAGGACATTCGGATTGGGGTTATCTCAATGTGGCGGGGGACTATTTGATTGCCGGTGCGGACCCGATGTTTGACCCGGCTCAATTTCGTGTCGCTCCCGAAGGAACGACCGACGACGATCATCCGACCACGAAAGCCTCAACCGTTAAAAAAATCGAATCCGACAACCTTTCGTCGAGTCATCACTTGTGCGTGCTGGACCGCCACTCGGGCAAGGTCCACTGGTCGATCACTGCCAACGACGGCTTTCGACACAACGGGACTTGCGTCGGCAATGGCAAGCTCTACACGATCGACCGGATTTCGGGCAACGAATTGGCGAAGCTCAAACGGCGGGGAGAGACACCCGCCAATACGCCGCGACTGCTGGTCTATGATTTGAAGACGGGCGAAAAATTATGGAGTGCCGATACCGACGTGTTCGGCACCTGGCTTAGCTATTCCGAGAAGTACGATCTGTTGGTCGAGGCGGGCCGGTTGGCACGCGACACGATCAGTGATGAGCCGAAGGGGATGCGGGTCTTTCGTGCCTCGACTGGAGAGGTGCTTTGGTCCAATCCGAACTACGGCGGGGCGTCGATGTTGCACGGCGATTACATCCTGATGTCGGGCAGCCTGACGGGCAACGCTTGTGAATTGCAAACGGGCAAGCCGAAAATGCGTCGCGATCCGCTTACCAATGAACTGGTCGAGTGGACCTGGAGCCGGACATACGGCTGCAACACGCCGATGGGTTCTGAGTATTTGCTGACGTTTCGCTCCGGGGCCGCCGGATATTACGACCTGTGTAACGACGGTGGGACGGGAAATCTGGGCGGTTTTCGGAGCAGTTGTACGAACAATCTCGTCGTTGCCGATGGCGTCCTTTCTGCACCGGACTACACGCGCACCTGCACGTGCAATTATCAGATTCAGACCTCGCTCGGCTTGATTCACATGCCCGAGGCGGAAATGTGGACCTTCACCGGCGAGAATAAACTGAACGGCCCGATCAAGCGATTGGGAATTAACCTGGGTGGAGCGGGCGACCGAAAGGCCGAGGATGGGACATTATGGCTGGAATATCCTAGCACGGGCGGAAAATCGGCGGCCGTTCCGATTGTGACAAAGCCGGGCAATCCGCAGTGGTTTCGCCATCATTCGTCGGTGATTGAGGGGAAGGGTCTTCCCTGGGTTGCTTCGTCGGGAGTGAAAGGACTGACGAGTCT
>JAYUFG010000420.1:0-10754 GCA_043738845.1 Planctomycetaceae bacterium | reverse complement strand
GCGACGGCAATCGCGCGGGTGTTGAACGTCTTTTGATGCAGGCCGATTTCGACCGTCGCGTCGACAAATGTCCCGTCCCCCTTATTGCGGAAGAACTTGTTCGGGCCATTGAGACAGCCGATGAACAGGTCGGGCTTGCCACTGGTGGACAAGTTGCTCGCACAGGCACAGACGGCGTTACCCAGGGGAAGTTTCAAATCTCCGCATTTGGCGGTCACGTCGGAAAAATGCCCTCGACCGTCATTGCGAAATAATTTGCTCTCTTTGCCCTGCGGAACGAAGACGTCGAGGTAGCCGCTGCCGCTGAAGTCGGCCAGGACCGGCACGATTTTTTTGGTATTGAAGTTCAAGCCGCTGTCTTTGGCTTCGACGAAACCCTTGCCCGTGTTGAGGGCTAGGATTCCATTTCCGGCCGAGAGTAAAATATCGGGCTTGCCATCGCCGTTGAAATCGGCCACGTCGAGATGTTCGCACTTGAGCTTGGCACCAATTCCATTCGGGCCAAGTCCGTTTTGTTCGGAAACGTCCTCGAACATTTGCACGACGGGCAGACCCGGCTCGCCCGCTTGAAAGTAAAAGGCCCAATCGCTGTAGCCTTGCCCAATTTTGAGCAGGAGTTGGTTTTTACCCGGCTTGAGCTTGAGGGTTAGCTTAGCTTGATCGGCGGCGCAACCGCGCTGAACATTCTCGCCGAAGATCGCCTCTCCGTTGAGAAAAACTTTGAGGAAATCGTCGCTGCCCAAACTGACCGGCAAGTCCATTGCCGTCTTGGTTTCGATCTCGCGATGGATATAACAGACCGCTTCGTCGTTATTGTCCTCGCGGAAGAGTCGCAGATTATTGACTTGACCATCCGTGAAACTGCCATCCTTCCAAACGGCTTTTTCGCCCTTGCGGCCGTCGTATTCTTTCTTGAAATCAATTTCCTTTTCGGGGGGCAGGGCCGTATCGAACGCCCCGTTTCCACCAGCATTGTCGAAGGGGCCAATGTATTTCCACTTGCTGAGCTGCGGCGGCGTGCGCGCGACAACGGCCGCCGGATCGACGATGTTCTTATACAGTCGCAAGCCAAGATAACCATTCGCCAGAAGAATGTCCGGCTTTTTGTCGCCGTTGTAATCAATCCAGGCACAAGCGGTCGTGTGATAAAGATCATTCGGCGGGAGACAGGCGGTGTCGTCGCGGAATTTTCCTTTGCCCAGGTTCGTAAAAAGCTTCGGACCGGCAGGCGTGGCCAACAACAGGTCGGGCAAGCCGTCACCGTTGTAATCGGCCCAACTCGCGCCGCGCGCACCGCCCGCCAAGGGAACGCCCGTGTCGTTGTAGGCTGAGCCGCCGTTCTGAAAGAGGGCGAGACGATTGGCACCGAACAACAGAAAGTCGGGCTTCTTATCTTGGTCAAAGTCGATGGTCATCGCGCCGAGTGCTTCTGGGTCCAGGCGACCCAACGTGCCAAGATGTGTGAAGCCGGGCATACCCGTGATCCGCCGCAGGTCTTCTCCACCCCAGCCGACAAAGTCGCGTT
Organism: Planctomycetaceae bacterium; assembly: GCA_043738845.1. GTDB lineage: Bacteria > Planctomycetota > Planctomycetia > Pirellulales > DASRSE01 > DASRSE01. Next base: position 9,229 of record JAYUFG010000420.1, on the reverse strand, counting down.
GCGGGTTATACTCCATCAACTTGAGACTCGCCTTCATTCTTTGAATGCGGCCCGACCGGGTGTGCAAAGCCATCTTGTCACTATCGACCATGCAAGGGACGACGACTTCACTGCCAGCGACAATGGCTTGCACGGCGGGGATAATTTTCTCGGGCTTTCCGGCAAACGTCCGCAGGAGGAACGGTTCGCCGTGGCTCATGTTCCACCAATCGCCACCGGCATAGGCTTGGTACCAATAGTTGTCGATGCACATTTCACTGGCGTTGTCTTTGTGAAAAAAGACAGCGATCTTGCCCGGCTCGGCCCATTCCATAACTGCCTTCCACTCGCGTTCATGAAAACCGTTTTGGCCGATGTTGTGGCGAATGACTTCTTGTGGCCAAACGCCTTTTAAGTCCTGCACCTTTTTATAGATAATGAGATTTTTGGTCTTCTCGACCTTTTCAACTTGGAGAACCAAGATGTATCCCGACTCTTGGACGACACGACCGAGCGAGTAGGGAATCTCGATATAGGCCCGAGCGGGTTGCACATTGGCGAAGAGAGCAAGAAACATCGGCAGCACGAGTGACAGGATCAAGCGACGGAAATTCATGAGGAACCTTTGAAGGGTTGGTATTAAATCGTCAATCGAAACACTCGCCCCACTCTGCCTTTACTTCGGTACTTCAACTATACAGGATGGCAGATCACGGCCAAAGTGTCCAGGTTTTTCCGCGAGAAATCTGTGGTTCGAAAGAGCAAACCGCTTGCTTGCGATAACATCCAGCGTCAGAATGGCGGCACGGTTCAACCTGCGCTATACCGCGAGAATGCCGTTTTTGACCATCGTTCGATTGGAATTGTCCCCAATGGCCCGCCGCGAGTTGACCGACCTGCGTGTGATCGTGACCGGCGCATCGAGCGGGATCGGGCGAGAGATCGTCTGCGAATTGGCCAAATCGCCCGTTCGACTTGTGCTCGTTGCACGGCGGGAGGACAAGCTGCGGGAACTTCTTGCCGAAATTCAGCACCAAGATCGCAACGTGGAAATCGTGGTTGGCGACATTACCGATCCGGCCGTGCGTCACGCGGCCATCGAACGAGCACAACAGGCGTTCGGCGGTCTCGACATTTTAATCAACAATGCGGGCGTCGGCGCGATCGGTCCATTTTTGCAAGCCGACGAAGCTCGCTTGCGCCGGGTGATGGAGGTTAATTTTTTTGCGGCGGTCGAACTCATTCGCAATGCGTTGCCTAAATTGAAGAAAGGGCGAACGCCGCTGATCGTCAACATTAGCTCAATCCTGGGCCATCGCGGAATTCCGCTGCATTCTGAATACTGTGCGAGTAAATTTGCGTTGCAGGGATTCAGCGAGTCGTTGCGGGCGGAACTTGCTGCGGAAGGAATCGACCTGCTCGTTGTTAGTCCCGGCACGACCAACACGGAGTTTTTCGACAATGTTCTCGAACGGAAGGGGGCGATTCCGTGGAGCGTGAATCAGGGCGTTCCCGCCGCCTACGTGGCCGAAGCGACCGTTCGCGCCATCCAACGGGGCAACCATGAAATCACCCCCAACTGGCGTGGACGAATGATGCTGTGGTTGAATAAACTTTGTCCACGATTGCTCGACAAACGGCTCGCCCAATATGGAACGAAGCCATCGCCAGGCGACTCCTGACTTTACTTGACCAGTCCGCGAACTTTCAACCAATCGGACAGGCGATCTGACCAAGTTCCCAGGACGGCGTCTTTCGCCGCGAGGCCGACTCCGTGTGCTCCGTTCTGATAAATGTGCAGTTCGGCGGGAACCTTGGCTTTTCGCAAGGCCAAGTAAAACAGCACGCTATTTTCCGCAGGAACCGCAGCGTCGGCATTCGTGTGAAACAAAAAGGTCGGTGGTGTTTCGGCCGTGACCTGTGTTTCATTCGACAGGCTTTGCACAAGTTTCTCGTCTGGCTCCTTGCCGAGCAGATTGGTTTTGGAACCTTGATGCGTGTAACTCGTCGTCAGCGTTACGACCGGATAACACAGGATCAAAAAGTCGGGGCGACAACCGACTTGGTCGATGGGGTCTTTCGCACTGGAGTCCCCTTTGTCAAAGTGCGTTCCGGCGGTCGAGGCCAAATGACCACCAGCGGAAAAACCCATCACGCCGATTTTCTGCGGGTCGATTTTCCATTCGGCGGCCCGACTGCGAGCGAGGCGGATCGCCCGCTGGGCATCTTGCATTGGGATCGGGTGTTGATACCCGCCCGCGCCGTTGTGGCGATACTTGAGAACGAAAGCCGTGACACCCAGCTTGTTGTACCACTCGGCAATCTCTTTGCCTTCGTGTCCCATTGCGAGATGGCCATATCCACCGCCTGGAAACACGACCACGGCGGTTCCGATGGCTTTGCCTTCTTCCGGCACATAAACAGTGACGTTCGGTTTGTCATTGTCGGCGGTCCCTTTCGCGCCGGGCGCACCCTCCGGCCAGAGCAACTCTGCTTTTGGTTCGGCGGCGAGAACCCGTGAAAATGGACTGAGTACAAATACCATTGCAACAGTGCCAAGTACAAATAGTCGAAGGGGCGAAATTCTCACGGTTTGTGTCTCCTCAAAGTGCAACAAAGAAAAGCAAGGTGAATTTGCGGGGTATGATCGGTAATGACGTGTAGGAAGTATCGTAGTACGGCCGAAGTCGCTTGTCGAAGGCCAGCTTGGATCAGGTTGGGAAATCTCATCTTGATTGTGGAATTTTATGCGGCTGGCTCCGTGAGTGGAAATTCGGCAATGACAATACGCGATCAAGCCGTGCAATTGCCAGTGACATCCCAAGTTTTTGCCAGGACACATCGCGTACCGGCAAATTCTGGTCAAAAATCGCCTTTTTCAGCCTTATTTCGCCCTTCAATTCGCTTCAACCGGGCGTTTGAGGTTGAGCAATCGGCAGGGCTTATCTATACTGCTTGGCTTATCACAAATTGCGATTTTGAACCACCGTTTTTTTGGAAGGGAGCCAACATGGCTGATTTGATTATTCCGCACGGCGGATTGAGTGAACCCGTTTGTCGCACTGTTCCGGCCGCCGATATTGAAAAGTTCAAGGCCGACGCTGCCTCGCTCACGAAGGTGCCCGTCTCGGACGCCGACCTGTCGACCGTGTATCGCTTTGGCGACGGCGGACTTAGCCCACTCACCGGGCCGATGGATTCCGCCACGTTCAATCGGGTTCTCGAACAATCGAACATCGAACACAACGGACAAAAGTACGCCTGGACCATTCCGCTGTCGCTGCCGATCACGAAGGAACTGGCGGGACAGATCAAGGCGGGTCAACGGGTCGCGCTGGTCAACTCGGCGGGCACGATTGTTGCCGCTCTTGATGTGAGCGATGTGTTTGAATGGGACAAGCCGAAGTACCTCAAGAGTGTGTACCTTACCGAACGGACCGATCATCCCGGTGCTGACATGGTGCTGAAGGGGGACGCCGACAAGACGCATCTTCTGGGTGGGACGATTCACGTTCTTCCCCAGCCGAAGAATCCGAAGTTTGGCAAGTACGTTCTTTCGCCGCGCGAAGTTCGCAAGCTCCTCGCGACCAAGGGGTGGGATCGGGTTGTGGCGTTTCAAACTCGCAATCCGCTCCATCGGGCGCACGAGTACGCTCTTGTGTACGGTTTGGAAACCTTGCTCCGTCAGGGTCACAACGCCGGGGCTTGCCTCAATCCGCTCGTCGGAGAGACTAAGGGCGACGACGTGAAGGCTGACGTGCGAATGCACACCTATGAAGCGTTGATCGATCAACGCGGCTTGGGCGAAGGGGACAGCGATGCAGCCTTGTGGGGTCCGCGTAAGGAAAGTGTTTCTGACCGCGTGATTCTGCTCGGACTCGATATCAAGATGTTCTACGGCGGTCCAAAGGAAGCGGTGATGCACGGCATTTATCGTCAGAACTTTGGCTTCACCGATATCGTGATTGGTCGCAAACATGCCGATGCTCCGTATGCGGACGGAACGGCGATCTGGGGCGATTTCGACGCCCAACAGATTTTCGGCAAGTTGTCGGGCGACTTGAAGATCAAGACGGTGAACGTCGGTTTCGCCGCCTATTACGACTCGATTGGCCGCGTCGATCTGACGGAAAATCACGCCAACGAAAAGCCGGTCTCGATCAGCGGTAAGCAGGTTCGTGAAACGCTGCTTAAGGGTGAAAAGGTCGATCCGCGGATCATGCGGGAAAGCACCTCGACCATTTTGGCAGAGGCGATGGCGACGAAAGTCAGCGTGTAGTGCCATAAATTCCTCGTGAGTTGTTACGCTGAGAGTTTGATATTTCAACACCGCAGCCGCTGAAAGTGGCTGCGGTGTTTTTTTGCGCCGCGATCCAACTTGTACACGCGGCGGCCCGTCGCGTGACGGAAGCGGCGAGACGCTGCTTGTACAAGTTGATCGAAAATGATCTGGTCGTGTGACGGTGTTGAAAAACATGCCTCTTGGCTGCGCCCCAGTTTGCAAGCAAACTAGGGTACCCGGTGGAGTTAGGCAATTTGCTGCAATTGCATTGTGGGAGTAGAATCACCGCGATGAGTGGCAGAGATGTCGGCTCACTTGGAACAGCCGTTTCAATTCCCAAAGAGTCAGAAGGCAATGTTTTATGGATACCGGAGCGGCCTACAGAGATTTTATCGAACGCCTGAAATTGCTGATTCGCAAGCATCCGACCCTAATTACCACGACGCTGAGTAATATCTTTACAATGCGTTTGATTGGAAATAAAACGCACGGCGACCTTGCGGAAATCGCTATTGCCGAATTTATCAATCAGTACATGTACGATTTTCGCTCTGTCCATGTCGGTAAAGATCTCTATCGGGCAAAGTCCCAAGAAGAAGACATCAAAATCATCAACGAGATCACGCAGGCCGAGTTTCCGGTCAGCCTGAAGGCGTATGGAGACGGTCCACTCCAACTTTCGACCGACAAGACCTCGGCGATGTTTCCGCGACTGGCAAGACCTCGGCGATGTTTCCGCGACTGGAGCGCGAAGGGACTGAAATCACGGATCCCGAAAAAATCAAGGCTATTTTTAATGACCCAGCGTTTGCCGCATTCACCACGATTAACGTCCTTCCCTTGATCTACGACGAGAAAAAACAGCGGTGCAATATCCTCGTTTTCGATCACTCGAAGGCCCGTGCGGCGATCGCTCGTATTGCCCGCGAATCGGCCGGAAAGGGGAGAAAGCATCCGGTCTACAAGTTCTACGATGCGGAGGGTGCGTACATCTGCGAGGTTCGATACGGCGATGCCGCCGCCAACGCACTACAGCGAGGGCTGTGGACGCACACGAAAAACGGGCTAAAGTACTTTGACAGCATCACCGACGGTTGGATTGATTACTCTCACAACACGGTCCTCGTGACGTTGTTTTCTCACGCGCTTATCTCCTCGGCCGCGGGACATTCTTCTGCCCTGGAAAAAATCAAGGAAGACATCGTCCTACTCAAGGAACGTGCCGGATTGGGAGGCAGCAAATGACCGATCAAATGTCGCTCTTTGGCGATTGCCTCATCGATGTCCCGACCACCGAAGGAATCAAATATGCGGGTTCCAAGCTCAAACTCCTTCCAAAAATCCTCGACTTGGCGAAACGAACCGGTGCCAAGTCGGTACTCGATGGGTTCGCAGGTACAACCCGTGTGTCGCAGGCATTCGCCCAGCGCGGTTATCAAGTCATTTGCAACGACGTTGCCGTTTGGTCCGAGATTTTTGGCCAGTGCTATCTGTTAAATCATCGCGACCGACGTTCCTATTGGGACTTGATCGAACACCTCAATGCTCAACAACCCAAGGCGGGTTGGTTCACCGAGCATTACGGCGCACGCCCCGGAGTTGCGACAACCGCCGATTCCGAATTGAAAAAACCTTGGCAGGAACACAACACGCAAAAACTCGACGCAATTCGCGAAGAGATCGACAACCTGTCACTTTCCGAAAATGAACGGGCGGTCGCACTGACCAGTTTAATTTTGGCCTTGGATCATGTGGATAGCACGCTCGGTCATTTTGTGTCGTACCTGAAGGATTGGTCGCCGCGATCTTATAAGGACCTTCGACTGGAGGTTCCGCGATTATTCGTCAATACGATTGACCATGAGGTCGTGAGACAAGACGTCTTTTCCGTGGCCAAACGCTCCGTTGATCTCGCATATTACGATCCGCCTTATGGATCGAACAACGAAAAAATGCCGCCGTCTCGCGTTCGATATTCCTCCTACTATCACGTTTGGAAAACAATTATTTTGAACGACCGGCCAGAGCTTTTTGGCAAAGCACTGCGACGAAAAGACTCTTCGGACAAGGTCGCCCCATCTGTCTTCGAGGATTTTCGTCGCAACCCGAACACGAATCGGTTTGTCGCCGTCGAAGCCATCGAACGACTGATCAAGAATACGCAGGCCCGCTGGATCATTTTGTCGTACAGTTCGGGCGGACGCGCCACCGCCGACGAATTGAACGCCGTACTGCACGAAAATGGTTCGCTGGTTGAAGTGATTGAACTCGACTACCGCCGGAATGTTATGGCCGACATGAAATGGACGAATGACTGGATTCGTGACGCCGAGGCACCCAACCGCGAATTTTTGTTTCTGTTGGATAAGCAAGGTGTACCCACAGCCGCGCGAAGCCCTGTTGCGTAGGTCAGGCGTTTGGCCTGATAAGACTTGAGCGTTTCGCGGGTGACGGGGAGATCATTGCAAATGCCGTATGAAGGGCTGCCACGCCACATGCCTGATCTACGAGACTTTCCAAATAGGCAAATAGCACTGATGGGTCGAAAAGAACCTTTGCCAAAAATGCTCCCGCACAAATTGCCGCAATGAAGATCACTCCCATCGTCGCGATCTGCCTGGGAATTGGACTGCTGCTCTATGTGGGCATCATGTTAATGTCGCGTCGCAACGCGAGTTCGGCCAAAATGTTGGCCGCCGAATTGAACTTGGCACAACAAATCGAAGAAGCTCGACGACGGTTTTCGCGTTCTCTCGTTGGCCGATGGAGTACCGCCCAGGGGACGTTTGGTGCCGTTTTGGATCAGCACTGGGAATTTCACCCCGACGGGACCGGAAAGTTCACCGATACGGGTCCGTTCGGACATCCTCAAGCTGAAACGTCTTTTGAATGGCGACAGGAGAGCGATTTTGTGATCGAATTTAGAATTACCGGTGCTACTTACTTTGACGAAGAATCGTCGAGTGAGGTTGACGGGCAAGACGATCCCGACGAGGAAGAAAAATGGCTGACGATTCAATACACGTTCATTTCCGTCCCGACCGATTGTGGCGGAGTGGTGGGACTGGTTGACGAGACGCAGATTGGTCAGAAATTCTGTGGGTTTCATTTGAGCTTCTCACCGCTGTCGTTTGATGGCCCGATTCAATAGTTGCGTAGGTCAGGCCTGTGGCCTGACAAGGCTTGAGCGTTTTTTCCGTGGAGCGGCGAATGCGTACGGTGCTGCAATCATTGCGAAACCAGCATGTACCGCTGTCAGGCCACAGGCCTGACCTACGAGACTTCAAACTGATTTTCCCCCAGATCGGTGTTGCCACGGAGCGGCCTGACGGGGTAAGCTACGCAAGATTGGAATGGCGACTGTCATTCACTGATGCCCGCAGTTTGAAAAGGAGTTCCCGTTTGTTTGTCTCTGCTTCCACCGATTGTTTTCCCAGTTTGTCCCTTGGCGAGGCCCTTAGTCGGCTCGTCGATTTGGAGTTCACCGCCGTCGAGATCGCGATCCGCGAAAATGGTCGGCAATTGCGGCCGTCGCAAGTTGCCGCGGATCTCGAAAAGGCCGTCCAATCCTGTCGCGACACACATCGCTTGACACCGTGTGCTTTTTTTCTCGATATCCAAACCGAGAACGACGCTGAGTATTATCGTCAGTTCGACGCCTGTTGCAAATTGGCCAAGGCTACCAAGGTTGTTTCGATCACCGTTCCATCGGCCGAGTTAGGCACCCCCTTCAACGCTGAAATCGAACGGCTCCGCAAACTGGTCTCGATGGCAACCCTTGACGGTGTCCTGGTCAGTATTAAGACCGAGATCGGCCGCATGTCGCAAGACCCCGCCACGGCGGTCGTGCTGTGTGATCAAGTCAAGGGACTCGGTTTGACGCTCGACCCGAGCCATTACACGACCGGACAATTCGGTGGTGCGAATTATCAAAACTGCATCAAGCACGTGTATCATGTGCAGTTGGGCGACGCGACGAAAGAAAAGCTGCAAGTTCGCGTTGGACAAGGTGAAATCGACTACGGCAAGCTGACGACCCAATTGAGTTTGGTCAATTATCAACGGGCATTGTGTGCTTTGATTCCGCCACAAGAGGGCGTCGATCAAGTCGGCGAACTGCGGAAAGTTCGGCTGCTGTTGGAGAGTTTATTGTAAAACGCCCTCGGTCCTGGTTGACGTATCGACCGGCAATCGAGACCAACCCTATCGATCTCGCAATCGCGGCCGGTCGCGGCGGAGGAATAGGCGACGGACTTGGGCCGGATGGTTTTCGTCACCTGTTACGCCGTAGTCCAAAGTCTCCAGCGTGCTGCGGCTGAGGAGTTTGCCGCTGGCGTCGGATTCCTTCGAGGTTTGCGTCACAACGCCGCCGGGCATGTCGGGCGAGACGACCGCGACGGTCGTCAAAATTCCGCGTGAGCCTTTGGCTGTGGTCTTTTCATACGCCACGGTGTGGACTTCGTCGAGAACCTTATAGGGCATTTCGAGAGCCACGATTTCAACCGTCGTGTCATAACTGATTTTCGGATTTGTCTTGTCGAACAGTTGGGTTTCCCTCCGCAAGACATAAGGAGCGGTCGCACCGGAGTAAAAAAGTTTCGTCACCCGCTGTCCATCGGGATTGTCGTTCTTAAGTTGCCAGACCTGACAGCGGATGTCTTTCCCTTCGACGCACACGGTTTCCGAGGCGAGCGATTTAAGTTCGATGGGTTGGCCGAGCGGTTGACCGGGATAACCTTGACAGATTTTCTGTTGCGGAGATTCGAGCCGCTTGCCGCCAACATCGACGGTCGATTCGACCTTCAGCGTGACGCCGTCGTTGTCGGCCTTTTCGAGGGTCGTTTTCGTTTCGGTGATGCTGGTTCCAACGACATGTCCTTGGTTGTCAAAATTCTGCGTGACGACCGAGACCTTTTTCCACGAGCCAGGCTCGAAATGTCCCCACGGATGCTGCTGGCGGGGAATGAC
>JAYUFG010000419.1:0-10817 GCA_043738845.1 Planctomycetaceae bacterium | reverse complement strand
CGGACTCACAAAGTCGCTCGACGGCGGCTTGGACGAATTGGTAGAATTCTTTTCGAGCTTGGCCAGCCGCGCTTCCAATTCCGCGATCCGCTGTTGCAACGCGGCACAGTTCGGGCAGGCGGGACTGTCCGCAGTGGTTGCGGATTCGCTCCTGGCCGCGATAAACTAACCCCTTCCCCCGTTTACGCCAAGATCAGTTCAAAAACTGTGAACGGTTACCACATTTGATGCGTCCCTGCGGCCATTTCGGTTTTGCCTCGCTCCGCTGCGCGTCGCTGCTAACCTAAGATCGCATAACCTAAGATCGCAAAATCGGGAAGTTATTTCGGGACTGTTCCTAAACGTCGAACCCTCGGATCCGCGACGGCGTTCCCGCCGACCGAACAGGTCAGACGCATTTGAGCCATGATCGGAGTAGTAACGCCTGAATGGATCGTGGCGAAATGGCACTGCGGTGGCTGGAGATGGAATGGTCAGGAGTTCACGACGTTGGCCAAACGCCTACTTTGTGTAGTGTGGACTGGTCAGCTTACATACCGTCCATCTCCGTTTCGTCCAATCCACACAAGGAACCTACTGACCGGAAAGCCGTCTGCGGGAAAATCGCCCGTACGGTTTGGAGGGAAGGGGGAACCGCAAAGTGCGGACCTCCCTATCCCTATCGAAGAGGACGACTTACGAACCCGCTTCCCCGTGGATCACGTCAATTAGAAACAACGTCACACGCGAACGGAGAACTAACAAAAAAGTCCCAATAATCAAGCCGAATCTGGCCAAAACCTCGAACGCTCGCTACAACATGGAGACTCACCCACTGCACAAACTCCCAGAGTCATCATCATGCTGCGCGTCGGCTTAGTCGGGATCGGTTTCATGGGCTGGATTCATTATCTGGCCTATCGTCGCGTGCGCGGGATCAAGGTCGCCGCGATTTGCAGCCGCGATGAAAGAAAACTGGCAGGCGACTGGCGGGCGATCAAAGGAAACTTTGGCCCGCCGGGAGAGTTGCTCGATCTCAAAGGGGTCGCAACCCATCGGACCATTGAGGCGATGCTCGCCGACCCGAATGTCGATGTCGTCGATATTTGTCTTCCGCCCGCGATGCACGAAGCGGTCGCGATTGCCGCGTTGCGAGCGGGCAAGCATGTCTTTTGCGAAAAGCCGATTGCCCTTTCGACCGCCGCCGCCGACCGCATGACCAAAGCGGCCGCCAAGTCGGGCAAGCAACTCCTCATCGCACACGTGCTTCCCTTTCTGCCGGAGTTTGCTTTTGTCTTACAAGCCGTTCGTAGTGAAAAATATGGCAAGCTCCTCGGTGGGCATTTCAAACGAATTATCTCCGACCCTTTGTGGGTGAAAGATTATTACGACGCAGAAAAAGTCGGCGGGCCGCTGCTCGATCTCCATATTCACGACGCCCATTTTATTCGCCTGTTGTGCGGAATGCCAAACGCCATCACGAGTCGTGGGCGAATGCGGGGCGAAATCGTCGAGTTTGTCGAAACGCAATTTGGTTTCGCCGATCCGAATTTAATCGTCACCGCATCGTGTGGTGCGATCAAGCAACAGGGGCGTTCGTTCACGCACGCCTTTGAAATCTATTTGGAAAAAGCGACGTTGCTGTTCGACTTCGCAATGCTCGGCGGCGAAGTCCATCTGGCCACGCCGCTGTGTGTTCTCGATGCAAAGGGCAAAGTTCTCAAACCGGAACTGGGCAGCGGCGACCCGGTCGAGGGCTTCGTCGCCGAAATCACAGAGGTCGTCCGCTCCCTGAACAAGAACAGCCCCTCGCCGATCCTGGATGGTCAACTCGCCCGAGACGCGGTGATTCTCTGTCAGAAGCAGACACAATCGGTCCGAAGTGGTAAAACGGTGCGAGTGTAACTTTTGTATTGTCGTCTTTCGCTCCGCGAAAGGACGTTCTTTTGTGGACCTAGCGGCCATTTATGGAGTGGTATCATTTTATCATCCTGTTCGCGGTCGCATTCGTCGCCGGGGCGATGAACTCCGTCGCGGGGGGCGGAACACTGCTGACGTTTCCGGCGTTGTTGTGGGCGGGCCACGGTGCCCACTTTGTGGATTTCACAAAGTTCGCAAACGCAACGAGTACGGTTGCGTTGTGGCCCGCCGCACTCGGCAGCTTTTGGGGCTATCGGGGAGAGTTGCCGAGTAATCGCCGCGAGACGTTGCTCTTGGCGTTGCCCAGTTTGCTTGGCGGATTGATCGGGGCGTTGCTTCTCACGCGGACGGCCGACGCGACGTTTGCGAGGTTGGTGCCGTGGTTGATTCTCTTGTCGACGATGCTGTTCGTCCTGCAAACACCGTTGGCAAAACTCCGCCAACGGTGGACGGAACGCAATCGAGCGTTATTGAAAAATGAACCAACCGACCAATCGACCGCGCACGAATTGCCAGACACTCAAGCGACGACCGCCCGTTGGGGGACGATCCTGACGTTTCAATTCATGCTCAGCATTTACGGCGGCTACTTCGGGGCGGGCATCGGCATTCTCATGCTCGCCGCGTTTAGTTGGCTCGGCTTCACGAACATCCACCACATGAACGCCCTTAAGAACTTGAACGGCATGTTCATCAATGGCGTCGCCGCCACCATGTTTATTTATCAGGGACTCGTCCATTGGCCCATCGCTTTGGTGATGGGGACGGGCGCGATCGCGGGCGGATTTGCCGGTGCCGGAATCGCGAAAAAAATCGGCCAAGTTTGGGTTCGGCGAACGGTGATCATGATTGGATTTTCGCTCACCGCGATCATGCTGTTAGAGCAATGGTTATCACCGACGCAGTGACTAACGGACCGGCGCATTAAATAACTGTCGCCTTTCGCGGAAAGGCTGTGAATTTGTTAAATTACGACCGTACTGTAGGGTCCGCTGTGCGGACCATTTGGTGGTACCAGCGGTTTTTCACGCGAATGAACAGGATGGGGCGCGAACTCTCGGTCCGCACAGCGGACCCTACAACTTTCAATCGACGCATTTTTCAATTCAGGCACAAACTTTCACGAATTCATCATGGCCAGCGTCACCGAACCGCCGGGAAAATTCTCCGGCCATCAGTTATTAGACCACGACGGGACACCGGTTCCGGCAGACGCGGATATTTTTGTCGTCCCTCCGGCGGAGATCGGCGACCTGCGGTCGGTTCACACGTCGCTTAAAGTCGATCAACACCCCCGTTCGCTGTTTAGTCGGCTGGCACTCTGCTTTGCCGTCACCGTCGGCGTGTCGGTCGTGGGAGATTTAGTCGCCCAATATGCGATTCAGAAACCGGACGACCGCTTTCTCGTGCGGGCGATTGGTTGGGGCGTGGCTCCCGTGTGTGCCGGGATTGCGTGGTATGTCACCCGCTTCGCCCATCATGCGAGCTTTATCGGAACGCTTGGGCTGTATCGTGCGCGTTTGAAGGGACGTCGCGAAAACCTTCCCTCCGCCGAATTGTTTTGCTTTTCGCAAGCGACCGAAATCCGCACTGGCGAAACGCGACACTTTCACAACGGCGTCTACACGGGCACGCACTATCATTACACCTGGAGCAATTCGGTAGGTAAAAAGGTCTTCATTCTCAGTGGCCAGTATCAATCCAAAGCGGGAATACCCAAGACGAAGGATGAGTATTGGTTCGGGAAGGGGGGCGAGTTGGCGTGGTGCGAGTATCTGTTTCAACTCACCGTCGATGAGTTGGAACAACAGGGTTCCATCCATTTCAATCTGACGAAACACGACTTCGTGCGGGTCGGCCCCGGTTTCATGGAGTTCGGCATGAGGGGCGAGGTTGCCCGCGTTACTCCGGCCGAAATTGCCAAACTCAATTTGAACCAAGGGACATTTTCGATCAAGACGCACGACGCGGGCTGGTTCAGCAGCCAGGGAAAGTTCTCGTTCTCGTATGCGAACATGGCCAACGCGCGGCTATTTCTGATTGCGTTGGAACGGCTGTGTGGGTATCGGTTTTAAGATACTTAGGGCGTCGCTTGCGCGGAGCGGATAACCGTAAAAAACGGCCGTTTTCTATTTTTATCCGACCCCGGCGGATTGCGGGAATAATTTGCTCAGCAACGCCCGATTTCACTTTGGGGCTGACCGAAGTCTAATGACTTTGACTACCAGTCACGAGGCCAATCCAGAAAGAGGTGTCGTATGTCTCGTCTGGCGATTGCGGTGCGCTGCTTGCGCGTTCCCACCCTGACAGAACTGTGGGAACAACTTCGCAACTGGTACGAACGCAACGGTACGACCTGGGCGATCAGCCTGATCGTTCACGTGGTCGTGTTGCTCGCGGCGATGATTGTTTTAAGCCAAATCGTGCCCACCGCAAAAATAGATTCGCCGACGATTATCGCGCAAGATATCGAGGAGCGAGAGCCGCCGACACCGATCGTTCAGCCGGGCAAAAGCGACGACGAGAATCCTCCTCCCATTGATCGCGACGTTTGGAATGAACCGAAATTTGTCGAGCCGGGTCAAACCGCCGTGTACATCAACGACGATCCGGTGTTTTCGGTGAAGGACAATGGCCATCCATCCAATCCGTTCACCGCTGGTCCGTTGACGAGTTTGCTTCCGGCGAATGGGCCGGGACCAAAGTTGCCGCAGGGCAATGGTGCCGAGGGCAAAGGTTATGGAATCCGCGATTCGGGAAATCGGAAATTCATCCCCGGCCCAACGAAAATTTCCGAACGGGCGGTGGCGAGCGGCCTCAGTTGGCTCGCCCGACATCAAAATGCCGATGGAAGCTGGAGCATGGATCATTTGCATTCTGCTCGTTGCATCGACAAAAGTTGCACTGGTCCCGCGTTGGCCAAGTCGGACGCAGCGGCAACCGCCTTGGCGGTCATGCCCTTCTTGGCTTATGGAGAGACGCACGAAAATGGACGTTTCAAAACCGAGATCGGCAAGGGGCTGGCCTGGTTGATCAAGCGGCAAAAAACGGATGGCGATTTGTCTCAAGGTGAACATCAAATGTATACCCACGGTCTCGCTACGATTACATTGTGCGAAGCCTACGGCATGACGCAAGATAGCAAACTCGCCATTTCCGCACAGGCGGCGATCAAGTTCATCGAAACGGCACAAAACGCCAGTGGCGGCTGGCGATATACCCACGGGACGGGCGACAGCGACCTGTCCGTGTTCGGTTGGCAAGTCATGGCTCTCAAGAGTGGCCAAATGGCCAAGCTGCAGGTCGATGAGAGCGTGCTGGAAAAAGCCCGCGGTTATTTGCGATTAGCCTCCACCGGCAATGGTGGCTTTTCCTATACGGAGCGGGGCGGTCCGAAGAATGCGATGACGGCGGTCGGTCTCCTCACGGCTCAATATCTTGGTGCCAAAAGAGACGACCCTTTAGTTCGCGACGGCGTCGCGTACTTGATGAACCATCTCCCCGACCGTCGCGAGACCGACATCTATTATTGGTACTATGCCACTCAGGCGATGCACAACGTGCCCGGCCCGGAATGGCAAACGTGGAATCGAGCGATGCGAAAAGTTCTGACCGACACTCAGGAGCAAGGCCCAGTCAGCAAAACTTCCTGCGCGGTGGGAAGTTGGAATCCCGACGCCGACTCTTGGGGTGCGCAGGGAGGCCGATTGATGGAGTCCTCGCTGTCGTGCTTGACCCTTGAAGTCTATTATCGCTACACGCCGCTGTTTAAGCTCGATGGAAAAGCGGAGGGCGCACCCGTGGAAGAAAAGCCGTAGGGTTGTGTCAACCGTGCGAGGGGTGATGATCTTGGCAAAGGATGAAGCTCCAGATTGACGAGTGCCGAAATGAGCAGAATCGCGGCCAACAGCGGCGGGATTTGATGCTTCCAACCCGACAGACTGTTTTTAGGGTCGTCGAACGACACGCTGCCGTGATTTCTGTTCACATCGGACCACAGCGACAGCAGGCTGACGACGCATCCGACACTGGCAAACGTAAAGAGCATGGTCAGGAGCAAATCGAGTTGAACAAACAGCGCGCGCGAATCCCACTGTCGCCACACATCCACGCCAACGGCGGCGGCAACGAGCAAGTGGGACAACGCAACCGCCGCCGCCACACCGATCGAGACGGGCAATTCTCGCCGCACCAAAGCACTCCAACGGGCATGAATCAAGCACAACAATGCCAAGTACAGGCCGCTCGCCAATTCAACGCCGCGAATCGCCCAGGTCATTTCTTCGGAAACGGGTCCGACCGTACCGCGAAAACAGGTTTGCAACAACACGACCAACCCCACGCCAGCCAGTAGCGACGTTCCCGCCTGAGCGGAACTTGCCACGCGACCAAGGGTTAAGCGAAGAGGGGGCATGTGGGACGACTTTCAAGCCTGGGACGTTTAGAACGCGAGCCATGAACAAAATAACATGGGCTTTTCGGTCGCTGTCGATTAAAATGCAGGGGCAAGTGGGAGCATCGCATCCACCCGTTGTTTTATCCTGCGAATTCTACCGGAACTCTTTGAAGATGCGAACCCGAATTAGGCGAAACGTGGAAATCAGTTGCCCGATTTTTGCGTGGGCAATTTTATCGTTAGCACTGGGCGTTTTGTGCGTCCCAGTGGCCACGGTCATTGCCCAGCCACCAAGTGGCGGACCCGCTGTTTCAAACAACAACAGCCTTGAAAAACCGCCCGCCCGCAATCTGGACGATGCTACAATTCGCGCCGCCGGAATCCGCAAACTGGTCAGCCAGCATTTGACCTTGTACACGGACGTCGGTTCCAGTCCAGCGATTGACGAGTTGCCCGCCGTGTTTGACTTGGCCTTTCCGCAATGGTGTGCCTACTTTGGCCGCGACGAGAAAAAGCTGACCGATTGGCGGATCAATGCTTTTCTCATGGCAGACAAGGAACGTTTTCGGCCAAATGGTTTTTTGCCCGACGACTTGCCCGGCTTTTTGAATGGTCGTTCGCGTGGGCACGAGTTTTGGTTCAACGAGCAGACGACCAATTTTTATCGCCGCCATTTGCTGCTGCATGAAGGGACGCACTGCTTCATGGAGACACAATTTGGAAGTTGCGGTCCGCCGTGGTACATGGAAGGCATGGCGGAGTTGTTGGGAACGCACCGCTGGGAAAACGGCAAACTCGCACTCGGCATCATTCCCGCCAGCCGGACCGATTCGCCCGGCTGGGGACGTATCAAATACGTTAAGGAAGGTTTTGCCGCGAACGGCGGACAGACGCTGGGCCAAATTTTCGCGTTCCCAGGAAACGCCTATCTCAAGACCGAACCGTATGATTGGAGTTGGGGCTTGGCCACGTTTTTCGATGGACACCCGAAATATCGCGAGCGGTTTCGTTCAGGGTTCAGCGAAGTGACTGAACGCGATTTCAGTACCCGCTTTCAAGCCCGCTTCAAAGACGATTGGCCCCGCATTCAAGAAGAGTGGCAATTGTTCATCGGCACAATGGAGTATGGTCACGACCTGTCGCGAACCGTGATTGACTTTGCGCCGGGCAAGCCACTACCCGCTGCGGGCGACAAAATTGTCGTTGCCGCCGACCAAGGTTGGCAGAACAGCGGCGTGGTGGTCGAGGCGGGAAAAAAATATCGCCTGAAAGCTACCGGTCGCTTTCAAGTCGTCGGTGGCGCGAAACCTTGGCTGAGTGAAGCGAACGGCGTGTCGCTGAGATACTATCGCGGAAATCCACTTGGCGTACTATTGGCCGCCGTGAGAACCGATCCGTTCACGCCGAGCGAAACAAGTGGTTTGTTGCAGCCAACCGTTGTCGGATTGACCAGCGAATTCACACCGAAGAAATCGGGCACGCTCTATTTTAAGGTCAACGATTCGCCAGCGGAACTAGCCGACAACACAGGCACCCTCACCGTGGATGTCACCTCACCGTGATGATTTGACTATTGTCCCGCATCAAACCGGCGATTTGTTTTCAATACTGGCGACATTCGGTCCAATGCTGAATCGTTCGGCGTGGACGGACTCGCACCACTTTCGTTGGCCAACATTTCGTTAATCATCGCTTGGGCGTCGTTCGTCGTATGACTCATGCGGGCCATCCACAGCGAGGGCACGAGTCCTCGTCCGTCGAATAGTTCGCTCGGAAAACACGACAGCCAACCGGTCGCAATTCGCTCGTTGAGATCGGCGTTCGGACTGTTGGGCGAAAGTCGGTTTTGAAACGCCGCCTGCATCGAGCCGAGCAAAATCGCCCAGGCGTGTGATCCTTGGTCGTTGGATTTTGTCCGCAGACCGTCGGTAAATTCCTTGGCCCGCTCGGCGTCCATTGCGAACTCACTCACATCGTCGGTCAGCAACAGCTTGCCCATAAACAAATCGTTCCAACGATCACACCTCCGTCGAAAGCGATTGAGTTCGACGGCCTGTTCGGCGTCGAGCAGTGGGGAATGAACGAGCAGCTTCAGTGCCTTTTGTCGAACATCGGCTTGGCTCAAAAGTAAGTTACGAGCGAGCGGCTCATATTCTCCGGAATTTCGCTTACGGTCGTAAGTAATTAGGATCGCGGCTGAAACGCGAGAGAAACTTTCGCTGGCGAGTATTTCTTCGATGAGCGAACGTAACTGAGCGGAGACGCTCCGTGGCGTGGCGGCTGGGTCTTTAGTCATTCCGCTGCCGATTTCATTCACGGCCCGACCCCAACGGTCGATGCGACACTTGGCGGCGGTCCAGTATTGTTGGAGCCCGCTGGTTGAAATTTCCGCTGGTGTGCGGATCAAGGCCGCTCCGTTGGTGGCGGACCAAGCGGCGAGTTCGATCAACTGATGCGAGTGCATGGGCAAATTTTTCTGAACGAGTGGGGAAACCGGCGGCGAACCGGAAGAGCCTGAGGGGACCAAGGCTCTTCCGGCCGCCAAATCCGACCGATTTCACGGAAGAACCCAAATGCAATTCGAGTGCCAAATGAATGCGGCATTCGCAATGCACGGGCCGCCCCGCTCCTAAGTCGTTGCAGGGCAATGGTTAGCCACCGAATCACAAACATTTGAGGTTGTTTTCCGCCGACTTGAACCAGGAGGCAAAGTCGCAACCATGTGGCGAAATAACCACAAGGACTGACCGCTTGTTGTAAAGTAAGTGTTGAATTGAGCCAAAATCTGGAAACGATGAATGCTGGCACCCGCGTTCCACTCGTAGACACACGGGCTTGGCTGGGGTGGGCCACCCCCACCCCAGATGAATGCTGGCACCCGCGTTCCACTCGTAGACACGGCACCTCGCCGCGTCATGGAACCGGCGAGACATCACTAGCACAAGGGAATGCCACAATGTCCATTCGGGTATGCAAACTGGGGGGCAGTTTACTCGATGAGCCGAATCTGTCGGTCCGGTGGCAGATGTGGCTGGCACAACAAGTGCCGATGCGAAATGTGATTGTCGTCGGCGGTGGCCCAGAGGTCGCTTCGATCCGCCAAAGGTGGAACGCCGGTTTGATCGACGATCTGGCGGCCCATTGGGAAGCGATCCAGGAGATGAGCGTCAATGCCAAGATCATTCAGCATTCGATTCCCAATTCGTTATTCTGCGAACGGACGGAAGAGTTTGAGAAAACGGCCGAGAGTGCCCAGAAAAATCGCACCGTATTCCTCGACGTCCTCCTTTATCTCCAAACGGCAGATTGCGATTTCCCGGAGGGTCGATTACCCGCCAGTTGGGACGTGACCAGCGACTCGATCGCGGCGCGGGTGGCCAAATTTATACGAGCGAACGAACTGGTGCTGTGGAAATCGACGTCGCCGCCGAAACCGACGACGATTTCCAACGCTCAGGCGGCCCAATTCGTAGATTCGTATTTTAATGTGGCTGCGGAAGGACTGGAAAATATCCGGTGGGTCAACCTGCGGAATGACGCGCGCGAAGAGGGTTGGCTTCAAACGGGGTAAAGTTTGCGGTTTGGCGAAAGAAAATGGTCACCTTTCGGGTGGTATAACCGGCAAAGTTTCGCCCTCTTCCATAGGTGTTAAACCCTGCATGATCGTTGACGTAAGCCATTTGTGAAAAAAGACTTGGGGACATTCAAGGGGGCTTGTCCGATGCGACGATACGGTTGGTGTCCCTTGAGGATCGCGTGCTGTCAGAGGCACGTAAGGGCGCGTCAGTCAACCGATCGATTTTTCCGGGACAAGGATTGCCTCGGACGGTCCTGACGCAATACACCGTGGAACCGATTGCCCCCGCCTGAACTTCCTGCCGACATCCGTCCAACACCCACCCCATCCAGTTCCGAATGCTCACGGAACTGCTCCGGAGGACTTTTCGCTTCATTGCGAAATCGTCCACCAACGGACGTCGGTCAGAATTCCAGCGACCAACCGGTTCACCTGTACAGGAGACGTGGCTCGATGAAATGGAACATGATCTTAGGAGCCTGTGTGCTCAGCCTTGGTCTGTGTAGCCAAAGCTTCGGCTTTGAAGTACTCGACCGGATGTTGGGACTCGATTTCGGCGGAAACGATTGCGGCCAACAGAGCTGCTGCGAAAAGTCGTGCTGCCATCAGCACCACAGCCATAGCTGCTGCGAAGCGCCGAAGTGCTGTGAAGCCCCAAAATGTTGCGAAGCCCCAAAATGTTGCGAAGCCCCGAAGTGCTGCGCCCCAAAATGTGAAGCCCCCAAGTGCTGTGAAGCACCGAAGTGCTGCGAAGCGCCGAAATGCTGCGATAGCGGCTGCCACAAGCGCTGCGAATTGTTCACCTGTTTGAAGGGCATGTTTGATTGCCACAAGAGCTGCAACACCTGCTGCGAAGCTCCAAAGTGCTGCGAAGCTCCAAAGTGCTGCGAAGCTCCAAAGTGCTGCGAAGCTCCAAAGTGCTGCGAAGCTCCAAAGTGCTGCGAA
>JAYUFG010000418.1:0-10822 GCA_043738845.1 Planctomycetaceae bacterium | reverse complement strand
GGTAAATGCGACCTGTCGCTCATGATCGACGATTTGTCGCCAAAAACTCAACTCAGGTCAATCGCAATGTTGCAATTTTTATGGTACGGGCCATAGTTCAATGGACATGAAGCCCTCGTGGTTTTAGTGGGGTGGCCAGAGCGTTCCTTGTGTTCAGATTTTAGCAGAACCATCCATTGCGGTCAAATTTTTGGTGCCTAGTTCTGTCAACATCGAGGACTGCCTAGCACACTCGTTCGCTGGGTGTTAAAAATGCGGTATCGGGCGGGGCGATTGAGCGCGGAGAACGATCATGTCCAAGGCTGTGAAAACCGAACATTTACACATTACTCGCCTGGAGGGCATTTGTGGCGGAGAGCCGGTGATCGACGGACTGCGAGTGGCGGTTCGACATGTCGTCACGTTGCATCAACAGGGTGAGACAATTCTTGAAATCGCGGAAGCGTTGAACCTCAGCGAGGCGCAAGTGTTTCACGCACTCAGTTATTTCTTCGATCACCGCGATGAAATCCTCACCCTGATCGCCCAGGATGACCAGGCCCATGCCCGATTCACAGGTGCCTACTCCTCATCCTCAATATGATCCTTGTGCGCCGCCTTTTCCACAATCTCTTTTTGCACGTTGCCGGGGACGACGTCGTAGTGACTAAAGTCCATCGTGTAACTGCCGAGGCCGCCGGTTAGGCTGCTGAGGCTGCGGGCGTAGGTGGTGATTTCACTCAGGGGGACGACGGCGGTGACGGTTTGTAAATCGCCGCCTGCCGATTCCATGCCGAGGACGCGGCCGCGACGGCCTGACATGTCGGCGTTGATGTCGCCGAGTTTGCCACTGGGAACCGTGATGTGCAAATTCACGAGCGGCTCGAGCAGGCTGGGCTTCGCTTCTTGAAAGACATTGCGAAAGGCCATCGCCCCGGCGGTCTTGAAGGCGGCTTCCGAACTATCGACCGGATGATGTTTGCCAAAGTGAACTTCAACGCAGACGTTTTGCACCTGAAACCCAGCGATCACGCCCCGTTCGAGCCGCTCCTTAAAACCTTTTTCCACGGCGGGCAAAAAGTTATTGGGGATCGTCCCGCCGACGATGGAATCAACCCACAAAAAATTATGGGCCGGGTCGTGACGGAATTCACGCAGGTGGGGAAAACGCTCCTTGGTGCAAAAATCTTTGGGATCAATGTCGGCGGGAAAGGGATACATGCGAATATGGACCTCGCCGAATTGGCCCCGCCCGCCCGACTGTTTCTTGTGACGATACGAACCTTCGGCCTTGTTTTGGATCGTTTCGCGATAGGGGATTTTCGGTTCCTTGGTTTCGATTTCGACTTTGTCGCGACGCTTGAGCTTTTCCCGCACGAGCATAAGATGCAACTCGCTCATGCCGGTCATGACCATTTCGTGCGTTTGCTTGTCGTGTTCAAGATGAAAGGTCGGGTCCTCTTCGAGAATTTTGTGCATCGCGGTCGCGAGCTTGGTCTCGTCGCCCCGATTTTTGGTCGTGGCGGCGAGACCGACCATCGGCGTCGGATAGACAATCGGCGGCATGGTTAAATCGCCGAGCGTCAAACCGGTGTGCAAATCTTCGAGCTTGATGAAGGCGACGATGTCGCCCGCCTGGGCCGATTCGGCGACATGCGTTTCATTGGCTTGCACTTCCATCGGGGCGGTGAGCTTGACCGCCTTGCGAACTTTCGTGACGTGGATCGTGTCGTCCTTCTTAATCGAGCCGCTGAAAATGCGGACGTAACTAATTTTTTGCACGAAGGGGTCGATGCGAGTTTTGAAAACCTGTGCGACGAGCGGGCCAGCCGGGTCGCACTTGATTTCGACCTCGGTGCCGTCGTCCTGGAACGCTTTGCGTTTGAGTTTGTCGGGGGGCAGGGCACAAACGGCGAGAGCGTCGAGCATCTCCTTAAAGCCGACGCCCGTTTTCGCGGAAACGCAAATGATCGGAATGAGATGTCCTTGCGCGACGGCTTCGACCTCAAGGCGGGGAATCTCTTCGTCGGTCGGCGGCTCGCCATCGAAGTAATGGGCCAGGGCTTCTTCATCGACTTCGACGATGTCCTCGACGAGTTGCTGATTGACCTTTTGCGGATCGAGCAGCACGCCGGGCGCGCTGGCGGGCGGATGCAGCGTATCCACGACGCTCTTGAAATTTCCGCTGATGCCGACCGGCAAGTCGATTGGAATGCACTCTTTGCCAAAGAGTTCTTGAATCTCGGCGACAAGGCCGGGAAAGTCGATGTTCTCCGTGTCGAGTTTGTTGATAATGATGACGCGACCGACGCCCGCCTTGCCTGCCTCTTGAAACATTCGCCGCGTGTTGACTTCAATCCCGTTGTGGGCGTTGATAACAATGGCGGCCGTATCGACGGCACGCAGGGCCGAGATCGCTTGACCGATAAAGTCGGGATAACCCGGCGTGTCGATGACGTTGAAGCGTTTGCCCGCGTGGGTGAAGTGGACGACCTTGGCTTCGACGGTGTACTTGTGCTGTTTTTCTTCGTCGTCGAAATCGCAGATACTCGTTTTGTCATCGACACTGGCGGGGCGAGCGACGGCACCCGAGAAGTTGAGCATCTTGTCGATGAGGGTCGTCTTGCCGGACGAGCCGTGGCCACAGAAAGCAATGTTGCGGATGTCGGAGAGGAGGTGCTTCGCCATGCGTCAATTCCTTTGTGATGAGTTGCGCCCGGCTCGAAGGCCGGGCTTTATCGTGCCATGACTTGTCTGACCGCGCTCCGGGCGTCGGCCAGTGTTAATTGTCCTTCGTAGAGTGAGCGACCGATGATGCAGCCTGCCACGCCGGTTTTTGCCAACTCGGCGACATCCTGGGCGGTGGTGACTCCGCCCGATGCGATCAAGGGAAGCGAAACGGCGGTGAGCATTTCTTGCATCGCGGCGACGTTGGGGCCAGCGAGCATTCCATCGGTGGCGATGTCGGTATAAATCAACGCGGCGATCGGTTCGGATTCAAATTGTTTGGCGAGTTCTGTGGCGGGCGTATTGCTCGTCTCAAGCCAACCGGCGGTCGCGACGTTGCCATCGCGGGCGTCAATGCCGAGGACCAGTTGATTCGGAAAGCGACGGGTCATGCTGCGAAACCAATCTGGCTCGCGGAGAGCTTTGGTTCCGATCACAAGTCGCGACAGGCCGGTCTTGAGAAGTTCGGCAATCGTCGCCTCATCACGAATTCCGCCGCCCAGTTCGCAAGGGATCGAAACCGCTCGCAAGATCGCTTGCACGCTGGCCAGATTTTCGGGCCGTCCCGACTTGGCACCGTCGAGATCGACGAGGTGCAAATACTCGGCACCCAGATCAACCCAGTGCTGGGCCATTGCGGCCGGGTCTTCGCCGTAGACCGTTTCGCGAGCGTAGTCGCCTTGTTTGAGACGAACGCATTTGCCGCCGCGGAGATCAATAGCGGGCCAAAGTTGCATGAACGTGGGCCTTTGTCGAAAGGTGGGGAGATCAAGGGATCGCTCCCCGAGTACAGTCCGAAATATGCCACAGAACGGGGGACGATGCAAGTAGCGAGTGAGAGGTAAGCAAAAGGTTGATGAATGAAGTCCTTTTGGGAGAAACGGCCGAGAATTGATATCTCAGTCCTGACTTCGTGCGCGGCCCGGCTCGGATCGGCTGTTTTGGGCCAATTGCATTTCAACTGCGGCTCGTCCAGGCGCGATCTGCCAAATGAACCACCAATGAAAACCAACGCCGACCAGGACCAGCACGTGAAACAACTCGTGTGGGTGGATCACGCCGGGAATTACATGTCCCAGGCGAAGATACTCGATGAGCCCGCCAACGGTGTACGCCAAACCGCCGAATACGACTG
Source organism: Planctomycetaceae bacterium (assembly GCA_043738845.1). Taxonomy (GTDB): domain Bacteria; phylum Planctomycetota; class Planctomycetia; order Pirellulales; family DASRSE01; genus DASRSE01. The sequence goes on along the minus strand of JAYUFG010000418.1, from coordinate 6,981 downwards.
GTTCGACAAAACGCCATCCATATCGCCGCCACAGTCCGAACGATGTCAGGCTGCCGAACCAGCCCAGCCCCAAGTAGAACGCGAGTCCGACCACTTCCGCCATGTCGGTAAAAAAAATCGTCTTCAGCGTGAGGCCGGTGATCGCACAAGTCCACACAAACAACAGCGGCACCCAACGTTCCCAACCGCGATGCAGAATTCCGTAGCAGGGTGTAAATGTCCCGGCAATCAACACGAAAATCGCACTGTGATCGAGGCGGGCCAGGACTTGCCGCGCCGTCCCACCCTGTTCGAGCATGTGATAGACCGCACTCATCGACAATAAAAACACGCACGCCGCCGAATAAATGCCCAGGTAGACCAACCGCATCGCATCTCCCCGACCACGGCGCAGCAGCAGAATCCCCAAGCCAACAAATGCCACTGCCCCGACGAGATGACTGATCGCACTGAATGGATCATGAAAGCCGGGCAGGTGATAAAGCTCAGGGGTGGGTAGCAAATCACCAGTCATAATTCACGCGACCCAGAGCGATGATGAAGTCGGAGAGTGAGTACATCAGCAGGGTTTCCCTGTTTCCGTTGGGATTGGAATGACGATAAAATCCTTGCAAAATATCTTTCGGTTTGCCGGAATGGACCACGTGTCAATCAAACGATCGGCGACCGGCCGCAATTCAATTCAACCACAAGCACTCAGTTCCCCGACATGCCGAGTGTCTTCAGCGGGCGGGCGGTAATCAGCCAAATGAGACCGTGTTCTTTCGCTAATTTCTTCGACAACGCCTGTCGCTCTTCACTTTTTGGATATTCGATCAGGAGTGTTGGCTTCTTGGCCGCAGTCAGCTTCTTCAAGTGGTTGAGTACTTCCTGCGTGTGGGAATCAGACTGTAACTGATTGCCGTTGGTGAATAGGTCTTCAATGCCAATGGCACTTATTGTGTCGAGAAAATCGGCATGCGCGAGAAGTTGTGAACCATTCTGAGGGATCACGAGCGCGGCCCGATTTTTCACCCGAGCCTGACCCGCGATGGCCTTCACCCAATCCACCATGTCCCGGCGATAGCTTTGTTTGGTCTGAGGATTGACCCGGCCGTCTATGAAATCTTTCCCCTGCTGCTCGAAGGTCTCAAAGCCGTCGACGATGTCGAGATAGACGCCGTCGAAGCCGTGGGTTATTGCGTCGTCCACTGCGGCCAGCATGAGCCGCTGCCAATCAGCCTGCCAATACTCGACGCGATAGTTACCTTTCCATTCGGGATTCTCCCGACCGAGCCAGGCGGGCGCGGCGGCGGTGAGTTTTCCCTTGGTACCCCACTCCTTTCGCCAATAGGGGCGATAATCTTCGGCCTCGCCAATGGAAAGGTAAGCGATAATTTTTCGGCCCGCTTGACCACGGCGGATCACGTCGAGGTTCTCTCGTTCCCACGGCTGGTCGCCGCCGAAGGCTGGATCAAGGACGATCCAATCGCGTCCACTCGCCGCTAATCGTTCGACCGCAGCCGATTTGGTCTTAGCGAACGAGTCGGCCTGCAAGACATACGCGAACGAAGCGGGGCTTGATTCTACGGGGCCCGATTCCGCAGAGGCGACGTGGGCCAAAAGGAGAAAGACAAACAGAGCGAAAACGATTATTGGAAAAAGTTTCATGGCATACAGAATTGGCCGGTGCATGATGGAGGGCTTAAGGGGTCGGCACACTAAATAACTGTCGTCTTTCGCTCCGCAAAATGCGGCATTGTTTTATGCGCTGACCCTTACGAGGATTCAACCTCCTATTTCAATTCCGCGAGACGCTGCTTGGCTAGTCCTGCCGCAGTGCTTTTTGGATACTTGTCCAAGACTTGTTGCAGAACTTTTTTCGCTTGTTCCGGTTCTTTTTGCTCCACATAGACGATAGAACTTTGCACGAGGGCCTGTGCTGCGGGTTCGGGAAATTCGTACCAAGTGGCGGCGGCGGAAAATGCCGCCAGTGCTTCCGGAAATCGTTTTTGCTCCTGCCGACATTGACCAATGCGTAGTTGGGCGTCGGCCGCTGGTTCATTCGCTGAACGATTCACGACCTGCTGCAACCAGTTCACCGCTTCGTCATGTTGCTTGAGACTTTGACGTGAAACGCCGATCAAATATCGGGTGTCGTCAGCCAGCGGACTGTTCCCAAAGCGATTCACAAAACCTTCGAGCGTGTTTTTCGCCGCGTCCCACTGTTGGAGATTCACCAAAGCTTGTCCCAAACGAAACAACCCCTTTTCGCTCGCCTCGGGAATGTTGTGTAACTCTCCTCGATCACGAAACGGCGTCAACTGTTCAACCACTTTGGACCAGTTTTTCTGTTGAAAGTACACCTCGCCGACCAAGTAGCGGGCGACCGGAGCGACGGGACTTTTTTCAATCTTCGCCAAACCCTCAAACTTATCGAGGGCGGCGGTGTAATCCATCTTCCCCAACAAACACCTGCCCAACAGGAGGAGCAGTTTGTCATCCATTTCGGGTGAAGGGTCTTTGTCGCGAGCGTCGTTGAGCAGATTGATCGCCTCGCCGAATTTCTCGCGAGTGAACAACATGCCAGCCAATTCCCATCGTGCAGCGACCGACAAAGGCGATTCGGGAGCCGCCTTAATCCAGGCGGAATACTGCGCGGCGGCTTGACGTTCACCCTCCGTGGCCGGAAGTTGCACGAGTGGAATCTCGTGGGGCTGCAATTTCGGATGCGGCTGTCCCGCCGGAATGCGGGCGTCGAGTGCGGCCTGTTGTTTTTCCAACTCGGCCGATTGTGATCGCTCACGTTCGGCCGCCAGTTGAATGTCGCCCAACGTTCGCCACGCGATAGCCGACTCTTCGTATAAGTGCAATTGCGTTTCTGAACCGGCGGCTGTCGCGAGCAGTTTGTCCGCCCGACTGCCGCAAGATGTGCCAACGTTTCGCAGCAAGGTCAAAGCCTCTTCCTTGGAAGCCATTGCCGCCGTCTTTTGATCGGCTGGCAGATTTCCTTCGCTCAGTTTTTTATTGGCAGCAGCGATTTGTGCAACCGCTTCTGCTCGTTGACATTGGGCCGCCCGCCAAACGGCGTCGGCGGCCGAGGGACTGTCGGGATATTTTTGCGGGATTTGCTCGAAGAGACTGCGAGCCTCCGGCACTTTGCCCGTCAGTTGAAACAACCCAGCGTGTTCAAAGACAAGTTGCGGCACCCACTCTTTGCGGGCCGGATCGGCGAGCAGTTTGGCTTCATACGCCGTTCGACACTGCTCGATGATCTTTAGCGCGTCGGGTGCCCGATTCAACTGTCGCAAGTAGGTGGACATTTGCAACAAGGCCATTGGCGCGACAGGCGACTGACGATAAGGGTCACCGAGGAAGCGGTTCAAATCACCGACCGCCCGATTGAGATCGCCCGTCGTGGCGACGCCGCGAGTTCGCTCCATATACATTTGCGGCTTGAGGGGATGCTCGCCGAACTTCTGCTTGAACTGTTCACAGTTTTGAAACATCGAGTTGAACAGGTCTTCTTTTTCTTTCGAGGCGGCGAGCAACGTCAGCAATTCGACCTGCGTGTGAATCAATTTCAAACAGGCTTCCGGCATGTTCGGCTGATTGGTTTGGCCCGCCGTGTGTTTTCCCAGCAGGTCAATCACTTCCATCAATTGTTGCACGACGCGCCCTGCGGCGAGAGCATTCGACGTGTCGGCAGAAAGACTGCGAAGTAAACAATCGGCCTGCAAATAGTTCGTGTTGGCCAATTCGCCGGTCCGATCGCCGTCGGGCAATTTGGCAAACGCCTCGGCCGCTTCGGCAAATCGGCCGAGCTGATAGTGGACATTGGCAATGCCTGCCTGGGCCTGACCGACTTTGGCATACTCGGGAAACTTTTCGATCACACGACCATAGCGGACGACCGCCACGTCAAACCATTTTAACGCGTCGGGATTGGTGAGGCTCGACTTAACGGTCGCTTGCTGGGCCAACTTTACAGCGTTTTCGGCGTAGCAATACAGCACATCGGCCAAGGCGGGACTCAGTGGAAAGGACTTTTCAAACTTCTGGCAAAGCGTTTCGCACTCCGTCAGTTTCCCGGCTGCCTGATAGACCATTGCCAGCCGTCGCGACGCTTCTTCAACCTGATCCGCCGCACTCTTGTCGTTCAAAAGTTGCTGATAGAGGGTGACCGTTTCGGGGAAACGATTCAACAGTAGCTGGACGTCGGCCAATTCAAAGACGAGAGGAACGCGACGGGCCGCGCGCATGTCGTTCGGGGCCTTGCTGATTAGTTCAATCGCCTTGCTCAATTCCTCGGCAGCCAGTTTCAATTCGTTGTTCGCTGGCTGCGGCTGTTTCGGGTTGAGCAGTGCCAAGCGGGCACGAGCGGACCAAGTGTACGCCCCTTCGGCCGTCGCGGCATTTTTCTGCAATGGAGCGAGAATCCGAATTGCCTCTTGATACTGCTTGGCTTGTGTCAGAGCCATGCCCAGGTGAAGTTGTGCGTCTAACTTGGAGGCGTCGGCGGGATTGGTTCGCAGATAATTGTTAAATCGGGCAGCCGCCTCCGGAAAGCGGCCTTGGTCAAAGGACAATTCGCCCAAATGAAAATCGGCCCGGCGAACATACTCGGGCGACGGGTCGCGCAACAACGACTCCAGGCGGAATTTCTCGGCGGGGTTGTCGCGCATTCGATTGTTGTCACGAAGCCCCTCTTGCGCGGCTTTCTTCGCGACCTCAAAACCGGTTAGGACACTCTCAAATCGCAAAGCGGCTTCGGGAAATTCTTCCGCCTGTTGGTGAATCAAGGCCACGAGAAATTGCGCGTGCAGACCAAATTCCACTTGCGTGTAGGGAGCCAGTCGCCCTAGGTCGCTCATCGCGGTTGAAAAATCATTGAGAGCATACGCCGCGCGGCCATGTAAAAAGTATGCCCGCGGTTGTTGCACACTCCGACGAAGGACCGGGTGATTAAGGACCGGGTCAATCGTCTTTTGAACTTCGGGGAACTTCTCGTTGCGAAGGAGCATTTCGGCCTGATCGCATTTGGCCAGGACGGCGGATTCTAAATCCTCCGAGAGAGGTTTCCCCTCAAACACGGTGATCGAGCCAGCTTTTTTTCCGAACGCATTGGCCGCGTCGGCGAAGTGCGTGGTTGCTTTGGTGAAACGCTCGGCGGCTTGCGAGCGAAGTTTATCCGCCTCGGTCGGATTGGCACCGCGCGATCGTGTGAGCAACTGTTCCGCCCCTCCCCGTTCGGCCCGACCAGCTTGATACAGAACGGGTGCCCGCTCGGCGGACTCTTTGAAGTTTTCATCTTCGAGGAGTGGTTTCAATGCTTCAATCGTTCCGTCAAAGTCGCGTTGGGGACCATCGAGCAGCGACTTGGCCAACAATAAGCGGACCCCTTTGGCCTCTTCGGCCTGCGGGAACTGTTGCAGAAATTCACGAAAACGGGCGGCTGCCTGCGGCAGATCATGTCGTTGGACAGCTTCGTTTCCAGCTTTGAGAAGTTCCGCCGCACGAGGGTTATCAGCCGCGATGGAACTGACCACCGGGAGGACCGTTAGGAGGCAAAATAGACCGCTACGAATATGGCGAGTCGCCCATGAGCAACGAGAAGATGGCGGGAGTACGAGCCTCATGAAATTCTGCTCCGAGAACGGTAAAGAACTGAATTGAAACGTCGAAATGCCCGCCGCAAGAGCCTAATCTCAATTACATGGCATTTTTCTTGTGGACACCCCTGCCACAGTCTGCCCAAATCGGCGATTTGATTCCTACGGCACGACCGGCAGATTTGTTCAAAACGCTATGGCTCCATTATGTTTACGTTCAGGGGCATATGTCAAGGAACCGCCCAAAGTACATGCGACATCCAGCCCCTTTCCACGTCGTTTTTTTCGTGCATTTCCTCGTAGGTCAGGCCTTTGGCCTGACACCGACGGATTCGATTCCCTCTCGTAGGTCAGGTGATTTGCAAATTGTCAGGCCAGAGGCCTGACCTACGGGTCGCCACAATCCGTTTCGTACTCATAACCCGGTTGTTGCACGCCGACTTGAAGTCGAACCGACGAATTGCTCGATGAGTAGCAGGGAGTCTCGGCGCGCCATCCCTGGATGCGCGGTCGGCAGCGAGAAGAGTCTGAGAGGCGTGAAAGGAGGAACACGACAATGGAATTCAACCGCAATCATTATTTCATGCTGGGGTCGCTGTTGCTCATGCTGGGCATGCAGTTTCGTCAAGTCGATTCTTTCGTCCTCAATGACAAGGTCACGCGATTTCTCGCCGAACGGCTCCCGTCGAACAAGGCCGATTCAACCATGCTCGACTTTTATCCCTCCAGCGCACCGGTTCACAAAACGGTTAAGTTCCCCAACTGGCTCGGCTGGTCACTCATCTCGATTGGCTCGGTCCTCATTCTGCACAGCCTTGCGATGAAAAAGCCGGGCGGATAGCGGGCTTAATTTTTAGGTTCGCTCGCAATTCAAACGGTCTCCGCAAGTGTAGGCACCACGTTCGTTCCATTACAACAGGCCGTTCCGTCGATACCAATCAGCCGTCTGCTGAAGCCGAGTAAAAAGATCAGCCGCTGGTGCAAAGCCCGTGTCGAGACGCAAAGCACCGTCGGAACACCACCACGAGCCGCCGAAAATCTCCCGGGCTTTGTCGAGATTGAAAATCGCCTGTTGGCGACGAATTTGCGAAACGATTTCCGTTAGCAATGCGGCGGGCCATACTAAATAGCCACCCGGCGGCGTTAAAATGAGAACTCGTCGGCGACCGAAGGCCTGCGCAACCATTTTTCCGAGTTCGCGAAAAGTCGGGTGCTCGTTCCCTGCGACAAAGTAGACGCCGGTCGCCCGTGAATCACCATTTGGATCGTCCTTCGAATCGCGTCGCAAGCGCTGACCTTTGTCAGCGGCCAGGATAATCGCTTGGGCCAGTTCGGTCGAGTGAATCATCGAAAACCGTGCATTACGCAGGCCGGGTCCGTAGTGAATGCC
>JAYUFG010000417.1:0-4099 GCA_043738845.1 Planctomycetaceae bacterium | reverse complement strand
GATTTTGTACAAACGAAAAGACACTCGCTTTGAAAATACACTCGTTCACTTTAATTCTGGAGAATCAACGATGACACCGATTTTGTCTCGCCGTCATTTTTTGGGCTGCGCTGCGGGTGCGGCGGGGTCGATGCTGTTGCCGTGGGCCAAGAATGCCCAGGCGGCCGAAGCCTTGAACTTCGCTGGTTTCAACGTCGGCATTCAAAGCTACACCTTGCGGCATTACAAAGTTGACGAAGCGATTCAGTTCGTGAAGGACTGGGGTCTGAAGCGGATTGAGTTTTACGGTGCCCATTTTGGAACTGGCTCTTCCGCCGAGCAGATTTCGGAAATGAAAAAGAAGTTGGGCGATATTCAAATTTCTGCCCACGGCGTCAATGGTTTTTCCAAAAACCACGACAGCAATCGCAAGCTGTTCGAGTTTGCTAAGGCGGCCGGAATCAAAAACATTACCGCCGACCCAACCGAGGATTCGTTTGAAAGTCTCGACAAGCTCGTCAAGGAGTTTGATATCCGCGTGGCAATTCACAATCATGGTCCCGGCGCACGGTATGACAAAGTCGCCGACGTGCTGAAGGCGGTCAAGGATCACGATTCGCGGATTGGGGCCTGCGCCGATTTGGGTCACTATATTCGCTCGGGCGAAGACCCCGTGAAGGTCATTACACTCCTCGAAGGCCGCCTATTTGGCATCCACCTCAAGGATTTTGCTGAGATGAAAAAAGACGCCAAGGGAGTCATCCTCGGCAAGGGACAACTTGACGTCGCGGGCGTTTTCAAAGCCTTGAAGAAGGTCAACTTTCCCGCCGACGGGGCGTTGTCGCTCGAATACGAAGAGAATGAAAAAAACCCCTTGGACGACGTGAAACAATGTTTGCAAATCGCCGCCGAGGGTGCCCAAAAGGGTGCCACGTAACACATCCACTATCGTAGGTCAGGTACCCCGTACCTGACTTTTCGTCGTTCGATTCCATCGATCATTTTTGCGGGTCAACGTCGCGAATGCTTGAGCATTATGCCGAACGTTGTTAGGTATGGGGTACCTGACCTACGGGCCATCGCAATTAGGAGGTTACCTGATGAATACCTACGGATTACTATCACGACCTATTTCGACGTTCATTCCCGGGCTGCTCGCCCTGGCCATCGTCTTCACGTTCACCGCGAGTTCTGCGAATGCCCAAATCCTCAAACGGGCAGTAGCGGAAGTGGAAGCCTTTTCGGGCACCCCCTTCGGTGTCGGCAAGATTACGCTCCATTTGACGGCGGAACAAAAGGACTTTGCTCCCGGCGACGGCGAGTTTCAGATCACCGAAAAGGATGGTCGCGTTCTGTACCCGGCGTTTGATGCGGCTCCGCTGAAGGGGCTTTTGCGAAATCTGCTCGATCGCCCACCGACGATCAATCTGTACTTTTTGTTTCGCGGCAATGAGCCGTTGAACGTGACCGTTTCCCTGCCCAAGCCGCAAACGATCACGATTCAGCCCATGAATAACGTCGGGGCGCACAGCCGGCTGTTGAGTTTGTGGTGGCGAGAGTTCGCGCAACAAAGAATCTTGCGCCGCAATCACGAAGAGGATTTGCCGCCAGCGGTTGAAAACTATCTCACCTCGATGCTTTCGCGACGATTGAACTTGCCGCTCGAAAGTGACTATGGCCGCATCTTTGGCGAGAAAGAAGTCGATCAGACACTGGGAATGCTCCTGGGGACAGAGTCCGTTCACGCGGCAATGCAAAAGAACACGATGTTGCGGACGAGTGCTGGCAATGAAATCGCCGATCAACCGCTGCCGACGCCCGTCGTTCCGCCCGCGATGGAACTTCCCGATTTGGCGGAAGGGATCGTGATTGAGCCGCTGGCCAAACACGTTCCGCACGAGTCGTTGTATGTGCGGTTTGGGAGCTTCGAGAATTTTCAGTGGTTCCGTGCGACGCTCGACGAGTGGGGCGGCGACTTGCGCAATCTCATCGCGGTGCGGGGTGTTGATTATGGCAACAGTGCGAAGTTAGAACGACAATTGGCGTTGAAGGAAACGGCCCTCTCTAAAATTTTTGGTCCGCAAGTGATCGCCGACGTGGCCCTCGTCGGTCACGACACGTTCCTCCGCGAAGGGGCGAGCATCGGCTTTATCTTTCAAGCCAAGAACAATTTTCTCCTCTCGACGAGTCTCAAACAACAACGAACTGAAGCGGCCAAATCGCCCGGCGTGAAGGAAGAAGCGGTCCAAATCGCCGGTCATCCCGTCGCGTTTTTATCATCGGCCGATAACAGCGTGCGGTCGTTTTACGCGGTCGATGGCGATTTCCATCTCGTTACCACGTCGCGCAAATTGGTCGAACGTTTTTACGACGCGGGCCAGGGCAACGACTCGCTCGGCGATTCCAAGGAGTTTCATTACGCGCGCCAAATCGCGCCCATCGAACGATCCGCGACGGCGTTCGTTTTCATGTCGGACGAGTTCTTTCGCAACCTTGTCGGGCCAAAGTATCGGGTCGAAATGACCCGCCGCTTGCAGGCCTTGACCGATATCGAGTTGATCCAGTTGGCTAAGCTGGCCGCTCGGGCGGAAAAAAAACCAGGCGAGACAATCGACCAATTGGTTCAGGGCGACCTCTTGCCGCCGGGATTTAGCAAGCGGGCCGACGGCAGCCACATCGTTTCCGACGGAGATCACTATTCCGACTCGTTGCGCGGCGGTCGCGGGACGTTTGTTCCGGCGGCTGACGTCGAGATCGAAAAAGTGACTCGCTCGGAAGTCGCCGCCTATCAAGAGTTCGCCAACTTTTATCGCTCACAGTGGCAGCGGATGGACCCCGTTATTGCTGAAATTCGCCGTGAGCCTGGCAACACTCCGACGCAGGAGCGAATCACGGCCGACATTCACGTTGTTCCCTTCGCCAAACAGCACTATGCCAAATTCACCAACTATCTCGGACCAGCGACGAAAACATCACTTGCTCCTATTCCGGGCGATTTGATTTCGCTTCAGGTCGTCGCTGGCACTGCGCAGTTTTTCGGCGTCGGTGGGAGCGTCCATCATTTGTTCGCCGGGTTGCGGGATTTCAATCCGCCGTTTGAAGTTCGCGATGGGCAGGTCGTAATGACCGGCTCATTGTTGAACGGTTCGATGATCCACGGATATTTGGGGGCGTGGCCCAAGCCGGGTTTGCTCAGTTTCATCCTGGGAAATCGGGCGTTGAATCTCGACGCCGACGGTTACGAGCAGATTCCCTTTTTGAATCTGTGGTTCCGCCGCCGCGAGGATTTCTCGATTTTGTCGTTCCAACGCGAACTACTGGAAGAAGTCACGCCGCAAATTCGCATCGTCGAAGCCGCACGTCCGGCCCAGGTGCGATTGCACGTCGGCGACTTAACGAAGGCTAAACTTTCCGAGTACGTCAACGCACAAGCCTATCTGCGGGCACGCAAAACGTCCGCCAGCAACACGACATTTTTACATAATCTGTCGATGCAGTTTCAACTTCCGCGAGAGGATTGTTTGGCGGTCGCTCAAAATCTGCTTGACGCCAAACTGATCTGTCCCTTGGGAGGAAGTTATAAGCTAAAAGACCTCGACAACGGTTTGCGGGCGTGGAGTTCGACGTCCGTCGCGGCGAAGGGGAAGAAGCTGGAGTTTAATCTGCCCGCCGGTTATCTACCGCCGCCGATGAATTGGTTTCGGGGCTTGGATTTGGAATTTGCGATGTACGAGAACTCGCTCTCGGCGTTGGCGACGATAGAAGTTGAACGTAAATCGCCCATCGCTCCATTTGCAGAGCCACCCGTCAATGGCAATGGCGACGGAAACAACAATGGCAAGCCAAACGTCCCTCCCGGCGCAGAGGAGATTCCCGCGCCACCGAAGGAAACAAGCCCCAAATCGTCACCGCCGAACGCCAATCCCACAATGTCGAAGCCAACTCGTCCCGCACCACCTGCTGGCCCGCCGCAACCGGTGCCGGGGAAGTGAGGAAGAGGTGAAGGGGTAGATGTCGATTGGTATGGCCCGTACCATAAAAATTGCAACATTGCGATTGACCTGAGTTGAGTTTTTGGCGACAAATCGTCGATCATGAGCGACAGGTCGCATTTACCGAC
>JAYUFG010000416.1:0-4130 GCA_043738845.1 Planctomycetaceae bacterium | reverse complement strand
TTGCAACAGCGGTCCCGTCGCCGACAACAAAAAATAGGGCAGGCCGACCGAGGCGGCGAGCAAGCCCAGAATTCGACCGACCGGGTCGCTGCTGTCGGTCGGCTTCCAACTGGCCGACGGTTCAATGGGCAACGTCACGACCGCACCCACCAACAGGCACAAATGCAGCACCCCTTGCCAGCGCGGCGTAAGGAAGTGTTGCGACAGATGCGCGTACAAGTATCCACAAAACAACACCATCTGAAAAAACAACATGCAGGTCGTCCAGACCGCCGGTGTCCCACCGAACCAGGGCAAGATGTACTTGCTAATGATCGGCTGAACCTGAAACAGCAAAAACGCACTCGTGAAAATCGTGAGGGCAAAATTCCAACTCAACCACTCCGGCGTGGCGAGCAATGCGCTGGCGGAAGTTGCGGCCTTTGATTTTCCGCCAGACGCCGTGGGAGAAACATGTTCAGATTGCACAATGACCTCGGAAGGAAAACGGCGGGAGAACTCATCGCCGAACATGGACACATCCTGCCACAGCCGCCGTGACGTTGAGAACGTCCAGGACCACGCGACAATTTGAGTACACGATCAGCAACGCGAGCGGGAAGAAGACGTGGGGGGCGGAACGCACGTCAAGATTCCTCACAGCATAGCCCGAACGGTGTAAAATTGCACGCCGTTCGGTCGATTTTAATTCCCGGCCATCCAAACCCAGCGGCCCTTCACCGTTTCCGGCCCCCTTACACCCCACACGGCTCGCCCACGTTCGATCTCCCGGATATCCGCCCACACAGTTCGCTCCGCTGCACGGGAATTTCCGCAGGGGCTTCAATCCCAATCCGCACCGTATTTCCGCGAATCCCCAGGATTCGGACGGTGATTTGGCCGTCAATAACAATCGCTTCTTGGTTCTTCCTCGAGAGTACCAGCATAATTCAATCCTCCATGAAAACTTAGTTGAAACCCATTTCTGCCTGTGGGTTCAAATATACACTAAAAGTGTACGTGTGTCAACTATTTATTTTGGGTTTTTTGAGGGTCGAAAAACCAGCGGTAGACTGGGAGAGAATCGCTCCGGGTTGGCGCATCAATAACTGTCCGGAATAACAACACCCAGTCAGTATGACCCCGGGGCTTCAAGGCTGATCATCGAATGATCCGTTTCTCAGAAAGGAACCCTGACCGCTTGAAAAGGCTGCTCTGCGTCCCCTGCGAACCTTGCGTTTCAAAACGAACAGGTAGAAACGCAGAGTTCGCAGGAGACGCAGAGACGAGGAGATTGTGAGGAGAAAAATTTGACCCAGTCTGGTCCGTACTGGCGAGAGTTACTGTTGCGCCAGCCCAAAGTGGTACGCCCAGGAAAAGGAGTACGAATTCGGAACTATTTCGTTGGCTCAATCCGGTCGAAGGCCCTTGTACAAGCGGCGTTTCGTCGCCTCCCGCAACGCAGCGAGACGCCGCGTCTACAAGCGAACTCGCTGGTCAGATTTCCGATAATACCAGCGCGGCAGCAGAACAACCGCCAGAAGGGCATAGAAGGTCACGTCATTCGGCAAAGGCGATGAGGTGTAGTGGATAATCGGTTCACGTTCGACGGTCTCTTGCTTGTTGTCCGCCGAGAAGTAAACATCGGCCGGAGCGACCCGATACGGCCACTGATCTTCAAACTCGGTCAGCCACCAAGTTCCACCTGTGGTCGTCGGCGGAAGTTGAAGAAGCTCCCGTGATTTCTGACACGTCTCGACGCTGAGCTTGTTCGCCCAGGCGACCTTGCCTGTCCACGCGACGTCTTTCGTCAGTTCGCCCCGATAGCGAGCGTCGGAGAGAAAATAGATTCTCAACAGCCGCGCCTTGGCACCGAGTGCCTGAGCAGACGCCGTCGAATCTGGTTCGCGATAAGGAAACAGCGGTCGTTCCGTCTGAAACGTCAATCGTAACGCGGCCGCGGCCACGCTCCTCTTTGGCTCGTCGCTGCTGTTGTCCTTGGCGACCTTCAATGCCGTGATTTTCCAACCCAACTCGATGTAGGGTTTAGCCCAATCAGCCACTTCTGGCGAAAAAGAAAACCCATGCTCCTGGAGCCAAGCCGCGAGTCCGTCGGCGGAATCGGCCTCCAGAACGACCGCGTCAAACCCGGCCACTTCTTTTTGCTGCAAGACGGTCACTGCCGATTTACCTGCACTGAACGATTCCGCAGTAATACCACAGCCGCAACCCATTCCTCGACTCGGACGTGGGGCGGTGAGAATTTTTGGCTCCGTCAAGGTTTGCAAGAAGGGAAAAGCGGCGTCGCCCGCCTCTGCCAAGGTCGGTTGGCTCGGCGACGGAATGAGGAAGCCGAAGTCGTCGGCGTCACTCTTGAACGTCGCTTTCCGGATGAAGTGCTCCGTCTTGGTCACGGGATCCCAAATCAAGACGACCGTTTGGTCCGCGTTCACAACTGGTTTTCCGGTGGGATAAACGGCACAACAAGCCAGACTCGATTGCGGAAATATCGTCGGCATCAAAAAGCCAATCGCCAACAACACTCGGACGTAGGAGTTGGGTCGCATGACAGGTTCTCCAAAAAGGGAAAATGGCGTACGGTACGCATCGATGCGTACCTTGTCTTGGAAATGCGTGAACGCTTGGTATGCACAGGAGACCCGACATCGCTTGTACATGTGGTGTCTCAACGCTTCCCGGAACGCGGCAAGATGCCGCGTGTACTTTATTTTGCTTTGCTGCGGTTCCAATAGATCACGACGTTGTGCGAGGCGCGGCCGGCGGCAATGATGTCGGGCTGACCGTCGCCGTCGAGATCGGCAATTTTCAGGTCTTCGCAGGCCATCTGGTTGTCGTCGATCAGGTGGGTTGCCCATTTCTCGCCCTTGTCGTCGAGTGGGACGTACATTTTGATGCCAACTTTCTTGTCTTTATTCAGTGCCCGCCAACCGGCCACGATTTGATCCTGTTTCATGCCGAGAAAATCGGCACAGCCCAGGGCGTGACCTTCGGCGAGTGTGTCGTCGAGAACGAGGCGTGATGGGTCAGTGGCAATTCCTTTTGGCATGGAATAAAAGACGACTCGATTGCCGTGCATCGGCTCGATGGTCGTATTGGCTGCGTCAATTGTTTTTTTACCGCCCCGAACCTCACCCGCCCCCATCTTCATTTCAGGATGTGTACAAACTTTACTGCTCCACCATGGTATTCCGTCTTTCTCGGAATCGAACCAGAACATGCCGATTCCTTCACTTCCAGCGACCCATAGTATGTCGGTATCGTCCCGTTTCGACCGGGAAACATCAAAATTATGTGTCATGTGCATGGTGTCGTTGACCAAGTTCGCTTTCCATTCTCCCTTGGGGTCTTTCGGAACATCGTAGGCCAGGATGCGAACGCCCGCCCCTTTGCCATCTTTGTTGGCTAAACCATGCAGCGGCAGAACGACGAGCTTAAAAACCCCTTTCTCCGTTTCGACCCAGTGCATTCGATGCGTCGTGACTTCATGGTGCATTCGCACCGGCTCCCACCGCTGCGTCGGATCGGCGGGACGAATGAGATAAAAGACTCCGCCACTTTTGCTCGGGTCGGTCGTTTCGCTCGGATTCCAACCGGCCCCGACCGCCACGGAGACTTTTCCGCTGCCGTCGATGTCGCGGGCGGCAATGCACACATTGTCCTGCGGAGTGAGGTCTTCGGCCATCACGAATTTCTTCCAATCGCCGTTGCGATACCAAACGATTTGCTTTTTGTCGGCGAGTAAAATGTCGGGCTTTCCGTCGCCGTCCACATCGCCGATAGCTAGTCCATAACCAATCGAGATTTTCGCGTCGATGGTTTGGGCTTCAAATTTTGGTACGGGCGGAAGAGTTGCGGCGGGTTCATCGGCCGCCTGAACGGTCGGCGACGAAGAAATGGTGGCCAGCATCAGCGCGAGGGAGCAAATTTTGTGGTTCATAGCCGATCCAGGAAAAGAGAGACGGATCATTACCTTGAACCATTGTGACAGCCAGAGTATGGCGTGGAAAGGGCCGAGAGAGTTCGCGAGAACGGCAGTATCGCGACAATGGCCCTGTCACGACAAGGGCTAGACGGGAGCGTCAGCGACCGGAGTTAAGCTAGCTGTTGCTCCAAACTCCGGTCGCTGACGC
>JAYUFG010000415.1:0-10954 GCA_043738845.1 Planctomycetaceae bacterium | reverse complement strand
TCCCCCCATTCATCGCTCATCGTTCCTCATTCATCATTTCCCTTCCCTCCCCCCATCTCCTCACCAGCCCTTGCTCGACTCCCAATTGATCGCAAATCCGCGCCACCACGAAATCGACCAAGTCGGCAATCGTCTTCGCCCCATGATAAAAGCCGGGCATGGCTGGCAACACAACAATCCCCGCTGCCGCCGCCGCTTTCATATTATCCAGTTGAAATACTGACAGCGGAGTTTCACGTGGGACCACGATCAGCTTCCGCCCCTCCTTCATCTGTACATCGGCCGCCCGATGAATCAAATTGCCCGACGCTGCGTGAACAATCGCACTCAGCGTCCCTCCCGAACAGGGACAAACGACCATTCCGCCGGTGAGAAACGAGCCGCTCGCAATCGGTGCCATTAAATCTTGATAGTGATGATAGTGCAGCTTTTCGGCCGGAAGTTTTTCCGCAACTTCTCCGCCGACCAAATCGCTCAGCCGGAACTTTTGCAGATCAACCGCCCGCTCCAGTTCATGTTGAATCACCGCCGCACCGGACGGACTAATCGACAGATGAACCTCGCGACCGGACAGTAACAAGACCTCCAGCAGCCGCGTCGCGTAAATCACGCCGCTGGCTCCGGTGATGGCAAGAACAGATGGTAAGAGGGAATGACTAATGACAAAGTCCAAATGTCTAATGAATGAGTAACGGTCGAATGTCGAAAGCCTAACCGCTAACCACGAATCGCTCCCCGCTTCTCCCCCACGTACAACGTTGCAACACCGAGCGTGAGTGCGAAATATCGAACCTTCTCCAAGCCCGCCGCCGTCATCCGTTCCAGCAACGCTTCATAGGCCGGAAATTCTCCAACACTTTCCGGCAAATAGTTATACGCTTCGCTCTGATTTCGCATGAGGGCTTGGCCAATCCGTGGCAAGATGTTGCGAAAGTACCAACCGTAAATCGCTTTGAACGGCTGCCAGCGGGGTTGCGAAAACTCCAAAATCGCCACGCGACCACCCGGCCGACATACGCGGACCATTTCTCGCAAGCCTTGATCGGTGTCGGTCACATTCCGCAAGCCGAACGCGACCGAAACAATTTGAAACGTGTTGTCCGGAAACGGCAGGTGCTGAGCATCCGCCTCAACAAACGACAGCCGACCATTCGCCCCCTGCTGCTGACCCTTCGCCCGACCGATCGCGAGCATCTCGTGACAGAAATCGGCAGCGACAACTTTGACGTTCGGGTCGCTCCGGCGAAAAAAAGCGATAGCCAAATCCCCCGTCCCGGTACAAAGGTCGAGTATCGGCCCCTCGGCGGCCGGAGCAACCTTGCGCACCGTCCTCCACCGCCAATAGTGGTCGACGCCAAGCGACAACAAGTGATTGAGAAAGTCGTAACGCGGGGCGATCTCGCCAAACATCCTCCGCACGCGAATTTCTGATTTATCAACGGTCATAAATGGGTCTCTCCCAAACTCAACCGTTCGAGCGCGAGAAGATTAACTCTGTTTTGCGGTTGCCCTAAATCTAAACCGTCCATTCTAAACCAAGCGTTCTGGCTGAGTAACCCGCCCAGCAACCGATTTTTGGACCCTTTCCACCATATTCAGCCATCGTCAGCAGCGTTATGATAGGAATACTCGCTCGCAATTCCTACAACTTGATCCTGATTTATCATTTTGCATTCTGCGTTTTAACTTTCCCCGTTCCCATTCATCGTTCCGCATTCATCGTTTCCCGATTTCCCCCATGCTCTCTCTCTCCGTCCACTTCCTGCCCAGCCTAACCTCGGCCGAAGAACTCGCGGGCGGGACGATCGTCGTGATCGACATTCTGCGCGCCACGACGACGATCATTTACGCCCTCGCCGCCGGAGCCAAGGAAGTCATTCCCTGTCTCGAAATCGACGAAGCCCGGGCGGTCGCCTCGAAACTTCCTCGCAATTCGGTCGTCCTCGGCGGTGAACGGGCGGGTCTCAAAATCGATGGTTTCGATCTCGGAAACTCGCCCCGCGATTACACGCCCGAAATCGTCGCCGGTAAAACGGTCGTCTTCACCACGACCAACGGCACCCGAGCGATGATGCTCTGCAAACAGGCCAAACGGGTATTGATCGGTGGGTTCGTCAACATCCACGCCATCTTGCACGCCGCTGCACGCGACGAAAAAGTTCATCTGTTGTGTGCGGGCACCAACGGACAAATCACGCGGGAAGATGTTCTCTTTGCTGGGTGGTATGTCGCCGCTTGTCGCGCGGCCGCGTTTCACTTTGGTTGGCCCGAGTTAAATGACGAAGGGGCGATTGCTCGCAAAACGGCCGCGTGGTCCAACGCTGGCCCGCTGTATTGGGATCATGTGCAGCGGGCAATGTCGGGCAATGTTCCTGGCACTACAGCGGATACTCTCGCGCACCTCGCTGCCCGCGACTGTGAGAATCTTTTTTCGCGTCTCGCACAATCGAAAGGTGGCCGCAATCTCTTGGAGCTTGATCTGGCTCAGGACATCGTGGACGCCGCGCAACTCAATCACTTCTCGCTCGTGCCCGAACTCGATCTGGCCACATGGCGCATCACGACCAACAACCCCGGTTAGTTCTCACCCCCCCCAAACCCCGGTTAGCAGCGACGCGTTCCTTCCCCGTTGCCACCAGCGCGACAAACCCCGGTTAGCAGCGACGCGCAGCGGAGCGTTCCGAGCAATCACTCCGCCGAGGGCGTTTGATCCGGTGCCGTGAGTGATTTCAAAAATGCGATCACTTGCTGCCGTTCTTCCGGTTGCAAACGGAAAAACTTGACCGCAGAACCGGAGGCTTGGCCCCCGTGAAACGCGACCGCTTGCTCGAGCGTATCGGCTCGGCCATCGTGTAAATAAGGGCCGGAATCGCGCACGCCCCAGAGCGGCGGTGTCCGCCACTCTTGCCGCAATGCACCGACGACCTTCGCCAGTTGTTCCGGCGTGAGCTTCGCCTGTGGCTGCGGATTGAACGGATTTCCCCGGTTCGCGAGCGGAATCGTTTCGTCCTGCTCTTCTTCCGGAGCGTTGGGAGTGAAGACACCATAAGAACCAGCGTCGCCCAACTCTTGGCCCATGTCGTGCAATAGCAAATCGCTGTAGACGCCCGACACGTCGCCCAATTTTTCGACATGACAATTCGCACAGCCGACCGCGGCGAACTGCTTATAACCCGCATCGACAAAGGCCGCCTCTTTCGCCGAAGTTGGCTTGCGTTGAATGGGCGTGGGCAACAGTTTCAAATACTTCACAAGCGCATCGCACTCGGGTTGATTCATGTCGAGGCCGGGCGACTTGTAGTCGGGCTTCAACGCCAAGCCCCCTTGATCGTGGCCCGGCACATTCAAGCCAAGCTCCACTGCACAGGCCGTCAACGCGAAATCATCGAGCGTCGCCTTTTGAGCCTTCCAGCCAAAACGACCAATCTTGCCGTCCTTTAATTTCGACGGGCGGCCCGCCATGTCGGGTGTTTTTTCTTGCTGTTGCTGGGCAACTTCCCGCAATGCTTTTTCCGGAATCGAATCGAGCAGACCGATCCCGAACAAAGCGGTCGCGTTCCGCTGTGACCGGCTGAGTTGGACGTTGTTCATTTGCGTGGTCATATTCAGCGAACTACCACGAGCGACTTGAACTTCATTTTGCAGTTGTTGAATTTCAGGAACGCCAAACAGTGGCGACGGTGTACCTTGCATCACAACACTTCCCGACAGCGCAACGGCCTGGCCCGGTGCTGCAAGGGTTGGTGATTCCGGAGCGGGAACAACTTGCAAATCAGCGGTGGGCTGCGCGGGAGGCAATGGCACCGGGACAAGTTGGGCCGGTGCCGGTTGAGCTTCAATCAATTGCGCCGGAAGCGTATTCGCCACACGTAATGGCGTCGCATCCTCCACCGCAGCAACGTCGCCAACGGCAAAGGTTGCCGTCGAAGTGGCTGCCGCACTGATTGTCATTTGATTGCCGAAGAACTGTCCACTCGTGATCCGGTTCCGCCATTCGGCATATTTCGGATCAGTGCTGAAGCGATGCAGCACAACACTCCGCGACGAAGCAAAGCCGGGATGCACAGCGACCAAGTCGGCCTTCTCCCGCTCCTTCAGTTGCTTACTTTCGGCGGCCGTCGGCGGTTGCAATACGCTGTTCGGCGTCGGTTGCTGCGCAGGCTCCGGTGCCAAACTGCCGAACAACGATTGGAACAACACTTGAGGCAGCGACTCGGGTTGAAAACCTTGCTGATTCGGAATTGGAAACGCCGTGACGATGTCAACATTCTTGTTGGCCGCGCCGCCGCCCCCCGTCCCACCTTGATTATGACAAGCGACACACGAGCTATCGTTGAAGACGGGACCAAGTCCGTCGCCGCCGTGACCGCGAGAATCGTTGGGAAGCCACTCGCGAGTAAACAGTTCGCGACCATCCACGATGGCGGTGGTCTTGACGGTTGGTTTTTCAGCAATGACTTTCTCGGCGACAGGTTTCTCAGCCACTCCCTTTTCAGTTGTTGGATTGGGTGCAGGTTTGTCCTCTGGACCCGCCGCTTGAACCGATAGGACCAGCAGACCGACGACACCCAACGCCGCACCAGAGAACATCCGTGATGGCCATGATTTCGCGCGCATACAACACCTCGTCATTTGAAAGAAGAGTGAAGAGTTCCGTTTTCACATCAGGCGACCAATCATTGACTCGCCCAATATGGCTTATCCGCTGATTATACGACTTTGCAACCAGAGAACACAACACAATTTTGAAAAACACGCGATTACTACCCAATCCGTCGCAATTGGTCCGTGTTCTATCCGTGGCTTTTTCTCCAAATCCCCTACATCAACCCATACGTCTTCAACGTCTCGCGTAATTTCGCTTCTTGTGCCGGTTCGAGCGGTGTCATGGGCAGCCGCATTTCACCCGTGTCGCGACCAAGAAGTTTCATCGCCGACTTAAGCGGGATCGGATTCGTCGACAGACCCAGCATGTCGCGGCACAGCGGGAATAGTTTGCGATGCCACTTTTGCGCGTCGGCCATGTTGCCCGAATCGAACGCCTTTATCAAAGCGATCACGTCGCGGGGAACAATGTTGCCCACCACGCTGATTACCCCGCGCGAACCGACCGCCATCAGCGGAAGAGTCAAACTGTCGTCGCCGCTGAGTACCGTCAGATTCGTCAACTGCAGAATCTGCGACGCTTGATCGAGCGAGCCGGTCGCCTCTTTGACCATCGTGATGTTCTTCAACTCCGCCAGTCGGACGATCGTTTCCGGCTCGATGTTTTTCGCTGAGCGGCCCGGAATGTTGTAGACGCAAATCGGAATGTCAACCGTTTCGGCCAGAACTTTGAAGTGCTGATAGAAACCTTCTTGCGTCGGCTTATTATAATACGGCGAAACGACCAGTGCGGCGTCCGCACCCGCCTTGGCCGCCGACTTGGTCAGACGCAAAGCCTCGGCGGTGCTGTTGCTCCCGGTGCCCGCCATGACCTTGATTTTTTTCGCCGCATATTCGACCACAGCGGCAATCACCTTTTCGTGTTCCTCATGCGAGAGGGTCGGCGATTCGCCCGTCGTGCCAACCGGAACGACACAGACGGTTCCCGCCTCGATCTGAAATTCGACCTGTTTGCGGAGGGTCGGATAATCGACCTGACCGTTCTTGAACGGCGTGACAATAGCGACTGACAAACCGGCGAAGGCTTCACCTTTGGTGGACATGGCAGGAGGGAGTGAGGTAGGCCAATGGAAAAACGAAGTACGCAACAGCTAACCATGATACGACACCGCAAGCTCGCCCGCAATCGAGGGAATCGAATCGAAATACCGATGGAAACGACGGAAATACGAGGGAATTATAGACTAAGCAACAGGGGGCAACCGGCAGCCCGGTGGCCGCCGTGCGAAAAAGAGCTTACGTTCCCCGCTCGCCGTGGGATTCAATTTTGACGGCGTTCGTTGCCTACCGCAGAATACTTCGGCCGCACGGTGCCTCGCTCGGCGCGGTTATCCGAACGGACCGACTGTAGGACCGGCACATCAATAACGGTCACAACTATTGAAAATAGAAGAAACGAATGGAACCAAATTCGCGGGTCGATCCTGCTTGAGACCTTCTCCCATTCCTTACAAGGAACAGTCCCGAAATAACTTCCCGATATCACATTGGATGCGTCCCTGCGGCCATGTCGGTTTCGCCTCGCTCCGCTGCGCGTCGCTAACCTAAGATCGCAAAATCGGGAAGTTATTTCGGGACTGTCCCCAAGCGGCCAAGTCCGACGGAAGTCCAGACAAGTCACCCGCCGAACCCCCTGCCGAGAGTGAAATTGAAAAGCAAATCAAAAAGCAGCAACAAGAGATCAAAGACAAAATCAAGATCGAATTGCAAAAAGCCCTTAACAAACCCCGTATCAAAAAAAGCCCTAAATTCCCTTAAAATAAAACAAAGGTGTCTGACACCTTTTCTGTGTTCGATTGAGAACGAAATCGAATCAATTCGCACCGGAGATATTGAACGCCGGAGGCTGATTGCCTTCATCTGAATTTGGCAGCGGTGATACCCTAACGTCATAAACTGGGCATTCCTTGTCCGACTGGTCCTTAATTACGCGATCAGTCTTTGTGACATCAAGGCGCCCGAAGGATGAACTAATCCAGGATTTTTCCGGTTCGAATTTTGGAAGCAACAGCCCCCATTCGGATCCTTTCTCAGGCTTCTCGCTAAGATACACCTCGCCTTTTTCATTGGCCGTTAGGTACGAATTGCTATCATAAGGATGGATGTATTGTGGTCCGTCTTTTTTGGAATCGCTGACGGGTTTCGTCCACCAAGTCTTTTTGCCAACTCGTGCGGAAGTAAACACGATTTTTCCGTCGAATATGACTAAGTCGCCAAATGTACGGTGGGAAATCGTACATTTTGGGT
Organism: Planctomycetaceae bacterium; assembly: GCA_043738845.1. Classification (GTDB taxonomy): domain Bacteria; phylum Planctomycetota; class Planctomycetia; order Pirellulales; family DASRSE01; genus DASRSE01. Next base: position 4,042 of record JAYUFG010000415.1, on the reverse strand, counting down.
CATTGAGCTGAGCATTGGCAGTGTTGCCTAACGAAACGCAGCACAAAGCGAAGCAAATCCAAAATCGCATTTCAAATTCCCCGGCCAAAATAAAGAAGTTTATCCCCTAAGTATCAGCCATCAGCCATTGGGCGTCAATATGGAGATCTGCCGTCGGATCGCGTTATTTTGCCATCCATAGCGATCACGTCGTACGAATTGGCGTTCTGAATCCACTGTTCGGCAAGCTTAAATGCACCTTTGGACTTGTCAAGTCGATTCACATTCAATCGAAAACCTAGCGGGCCGATGAGTTTCCCTGCCTCATCCACAGCGGGTGTTTCCAGCGGAATGAAGAAATAAGCATTTCCGTTGCCGTCCACCTTGGCATCACCGTTTGTTTCAACTAGTACTGCGGTCTGTGCATCAATTCCGAGGCCCTTTGCGTTCAAGCCGGGACCACCGTTTGCGACGACCATTTGGGCCAGGAACGCCGCGATTCGACCCATCCGAAAGCGGTCGCCATTATTTATATCGCCAAAATGCGTATCGGTCACGACGTTTTGCATGTGAGATAAATGCAGGAAGTCATGTGCTAATGTGATACTGGGATCGGTTGGGTTTTTGAGTGTGTCGGACGAGTCGATAGATTGTCCCTTGCTTGTAAAAGCCCATTCTCCTAGTACGGCCAACCCGGCACTCGTGCCGCCCAAAACAATCTCATGTTTGTTGTACCGTTCCTCCAATATCGCTGCGAGTTTCGTACCGTGCCAGAGGTCGTAGTATCGATTTTGCTCCCCTCCTGCCATAAAGATCGCCTCGGCGTTGTTCAGAATATTTTGAATAAAATCGTCGTTGTCCGCCGCGTTGCGGGCATCCTTAAATGCGTTCGACGTTGGATCGGAACTGTAGTCAAACGCGAACTCTTTTACAGTGCTGACCTTTAGCCCATGCTTTTTTGCGAATTCAGGCAACCAGTCGGCGTACTCTGTTACCCCTTTGGCCGACAAGATCACGATGTCACCACCTAGGTTTCTGCCACCCGCACGATCTATCAACCACTGCCAACCTGGCGCGATTCCGTAATCACTTCCGCCGCCAGCGAGCATGAGTCCGCCCGAGTGGTTTGTCGGCTGCGTGTCTTCTTTTCGTCCCCCTTCGTCGTGATAATACGAATAACCCTTGTGTTTCGCGGCGACGTGAACCGTAATCTCGGTAAACTTCGGGTTCACAGGATCATTGTCCTTGACCACTACGGAAAACACGTCGCATGTTTCCGTATCCCACTCATTTGCAAATGGGGTGTACTTAATGGACGCGCAGATGAAAGTCCCGCTGGCGTCCAAATAGCTCTTTACCGGGTTTACAATCCCGTGCTTTGCTTTGACCGAACCCCAATCGAGCGTGAGGGCACTGTTGGCGGTTTGGTCGTCAATTTTGTTTTTCGGATCATCTGAGCCGAAGAGGTCGACAAACTGTGCCTCGTTTACTTTTGCGAGATCAAGATCGAGTTCCTTACCGCTAATCTTAGGCGCGTGGTTTACGGACTCTACAACCGTCGCGAGAACTTTGTCCGTAAAGCGAAACCCTTTACTGGCACTCGAAAGCGTGAGCGTGAATGTCGTGGAACCGAGATGTTTTCCCTCCATGCGCAGCCTTGCTTGGTACTCGTTCGTAAGATCAATGACGATGTTTCCGTCACCGTCGCGATTGAATTTGTCGAATTCACCGTTTTTGTCCTTCCAAAGGTGAATGTTTTGGTTCGTCTGATTCAATGTAGCTTTCCAGTCCGTCGCATCCTTCGGCAATTCCGGCGGCAAGTAAATACCCATCGGCGTGAAGAAGTCGTCATTCAATTGAACCTTCACGCCGGGGTTGTTCATTTTCACCAGCTCATCTTTACTTCCAGCAACCGATTTCGGTTCGATAATCCCGTCATTGTTGCTGTCCACGGCGAGGTTCACCGAATCTCGCAAATCTTTGTCCGTCACTGTAACCGTAAACTTCCCGACATCTTGCAAAATGCCCGACGCATAGCGTTTGATCGCGGCATAATACACATCGACGCTGCCGAAGGCTCCTTCGACCGCGTTCAGAGTTACCTTGCCAAACTGGTCCCACGAAACAGTCCCCAAACCGGTTTCGATACCCGCTTCTGGCACGACTTCATCCGCAAAATGGTCGTTCGCAAGGAGCGTCGAGGTAAATTCGACCGTGTGTTCCGGCGTTGAATAGTCGGTCGAGAAAATGTCGTTTTCTGCAATGGGCAGCCAATGCGTGATCTCGATATTCGGGTTCTCAACCGTTCCCGAACCCAGTACACCAATCGACACTTTGAACGTGTGGTCGGTGTACGCACCCGTGCGGGTGTTGGTCGCTCGAACGCTAACTGGGATCGTTGTTGGTTCGCTGAAGCGAGACAATTCCCAATGAACTTCGCCGGTCGAGGAAACGTCGCCCGAGTATTCGATTTCACTATCGGGTCCGTCGGGATTGTTGGCGTACACGGTGAAATTTACTTGATACGGACTGTCGGGCAAAATGTTTCCTTGATCGACGGTGATAACATTTCCGTCGATTCCGACGAAGTCGCCCGAATAGGTCGTAGGAATCGGATTGAAGACGGGTGTTAATCCGTCGACCGTGACGTGAATTGTCTTAATTTTCGTTTGACCATCGGGATTTTGCGCGGTCACGGTTAAGTTCACGTCGCCATAACCGTGCGCAGTGCGCATGATCTTCAAATCGCCGGTTCCGGAGTCAACGCTCAAACTGTTGTCGGAAACAATCGATTGATCGTCACTCGTCACGGAGTATTGAAGGCCATGATCTCCGCATAATGGGCTGTGGTCGGGTGCTGCAAGGTACTCAATGGCTCTCCCCGAAGTCGATAAGCAATCACGCGGAGTTCATCCACGGCCGAACCTTGGTACCACCAATTAATCCCAGCTCCATTGAAAGTGATCGCCCGGCGATGCGTTTCGACCGACGCCGCAGACGCAAGTCCACTCGCGATTTATACCGGTAACGGTTTACATAATTAATAGGCGGATATGGACCAACTATTCTTCGTAGGGCGGGATGTTTTCACCCATCGAATTCATTAGTTTGATAAGGTCGCGGAATGCTTGCTTATCCGCCGGTGTTTCAATCGCCCAACCACCTTGCTTAACGTCATCAACGGCGGTGTTTCCGAACCTGTTTGTTGTGTGAATGTCAGCTCCAGCTTTGATTAACACGATGGCAATGTCCCACTTTCCCTCGAGTGCGGAAGATAACGGCGTTCTGCCGATGCCGTCCGGCCGATTGCAGTCTGCACCGGCATCGGCGAGCAGCTTTACATTTTCGACGCGACTAAGTCCGATAGCGTACAGCAAAGGCGTCGAATTCTTGGAGTACCGGTTTCCCGTGTTGACCAGATTCGAATTTCCGCCACATTCAAGTGCCCGGCGAAGATATTGGGAATCCTTATCCTGCGACGCAAGAAGCACTACCGCACTTCCAGCTTCATCAAGAAGGTTTGGGTTGGCACCATGTTTCAACAGGCAATCGAAACCTTCGAAGTTTCTCGCAAGGTAACTTCGCAATAGTGGCGTAACATTCCCACGGCCGCGAGCGTTCACATCCACACCGGTCTTCACGAGTTCGTCGATCTTCTTCACGTCGCCCGTTTCCGCAGCGCGAGCTAATGCAAGCACTTGACTGTCGGAAAAGATTTGACTGGCGGTCATTTCGTCGAGTGTTTTCGTTGAACAGCCCATCACCGTAAATAGTCCCAGCAAAAACGAGATATGAAATGGTCTCATTGTGCGTAGTGTAATAATATACATTACATTGTTCCTATTGATTGAGGTTATCAAGTTCGTTTTTCATTCGGTCGCGTTCGCTTTCCAAAGCCGAAATCACATGATCGATTCCGTGCCATGTAAAGTGAATATTCCACTCATCTCCAGGCAACCAGTGTTCTTGACCATAACCATCCGCCGAAATCAACCACGCAAACTCCAATGGAACGGCGATGGCGGGTGGAAGTCGGAGCAGAACCGCCATGATCTCCGCATAC
>JAYUFG010000414.1:0-4139 GCA_043738845.1 Planctomycetaceae bacterium | reverse complement strand
CGTAATGCAGCTTCCATGTTTTCGGCTCCTGTGTCAAAATGGGTTGAGTACTCTAGCTACTACTGCTAGCTGACACAAGATTTCTTACAGGCCCAGGTTTAATGAACTTCGCTTACAGATTCGTTGTTTAGCGTCCTCTGCGGTTCTTTACCATCATCAAAACCAACCATTGAAACATGCACGGTCGCGCCGTCCAAAACCCATTCGCGATCACTTTCGGCAAAGAAAATATCACCGCTTTTCTTGATTCGCTCCAAGACAGTACGGTTTGCGCCGCCACGAATTGATTGCGTTGCAAGCAAACCAGCGCGTTCGCAGTTACGTTCTTCGATTTGACGACGGGGCTTTTCAAACCAATAACAACACAGATCACTAAAGGGCGATAAGCGATCACTCCATACCTTACGCATCGCGTTGGTATATACTTCACCACATTCCGAAAGAATTCGTTTTCCGCCCAAAAACGGCGGGTTGCCAACGATGTAATCCGCCTTCGGCCACTCTGGCTCTTTGGGATGTTCCGGGTCCGACAGATCGAGGATCGCGTCCATTTGCCGGATGCTCTCAATCGGCTCCAACACCGGGTCGCGGGGCGGATTGAAACCGTTGTGGTGCATCCACTGCAAATAGCCAATCCAGATCACCACCTGCGCCAACTGCTGGGCGTAAGGATTGATTTCGATCCCCGCCAATTGCGTGGGCCGGACTTGCGGCAAGAGACTGACGCCGTGCCCAGCGGCGTAAGCAATGACTTCCTTTTCCAAGTCGAGCAACAGATTGAAGGCGACGTACAAGAAATTACCCGACCCACAGGCTGGATCGAGAATCGAGACGTGGGCCAGATGCTCGACGAAGTCGGCGAGCAGGCGGTCGAACTTTTTACGTTCGGTCGTGCCGCCCGGCTTTTTCGCGGTTGTTTTTCGCTGGGCCTGTTGGCGGGCGGTGGTTTGAATTTTTTCCCACAGTTTTTCAGTTTGGTCCTTGGTCGTCGCCCACTCCCGCCGCAGCGGCGTCATCACGACCGGTTCTAATAACGTCTCGATATCGTGACGACTGGTATAATGGGCACCGATTTGCGACCGTTTGGCCGGGTCCAAGGTTCGCTCGAACAAGGTTCCAAAGACGGACGGCTCGACCCCGGCCCAATCGTAATTGTTGACTTCGATCACAATTTGAATTTCGTCGGGCGTGAGCAAGATCACGTCGGCATCGGCAAAAAGACCGCCGTTGAAATACAGAATCGAATCGGCTCCGAAATCGCCCCCTTTTTCCATAGCCTGAAACAGGGACTTCATTTGTTTCGCCAGCCGTGGTGGATCGTTCTTGCCCGCCGTCAAAACTTTGGAGAATAGTTTTTCCGGCAGTAGAAAAATATCCTCGGCGAACATGCAGAACATGAGCTTCATCAGGAAGTGAGCGGCGGCGGGGGCGGGAATCCCTCGCACGCGCAGTCCATCGGCCAAGCGGCCAAACCGCTCAGCGGCGGCTTGCGTAATTGCATCGGTCGTTTGGCCCGGCTTGAGCGACAAAGGGTCGGTGAACAATCGCCGCAAGACGTCGAGGTTTTTCGGCTCGGCAAGCCCTTCGAGATTGAACTCATGGACGACTTTCGCCGTGCCGGTGAAGTTGGTGTGAACTTCAAACCGGTCGAGATCGCAAACGACCAACAGGGGAGGGTTTCCCAAATCCTCTCGATAGAGGAGGAGTTGCTTGTAGGCTTCCGCCAGATTTTTCCGTTTGCCTTTGTATTCCCAGCCGAAATGATCTTTCATCCAGACGTCGGCCCAACCTTGTTCGCCACCGATTTTGCGAACGCCCCGCTCGAATGTGAAATGGGCACCGTCGGGATCGGCGGCGGCTGGCTTTTCTTGACCCAACACTTCGCACAGGTCGAGAAAATGCTGTTGGCAGGCACTTCGCTCGGAGAGCGTGACCCGCCGCCATCTGGCAATGAATTCTTGGGGAGTCATGCGGTCCAAGTGGGCAGTAAAACGAAGAAGGGAAGCGTGGCGAGTATTCTAATCAGTATTTGCCGACGGGTCTAACGCAGAGGTAGCGTGTGTGATTCTTCGCCCTGCGGACGATTTGACGAAAGCACTACTTCCGATCCTGTCGCATTTCAGCTACGAAAGATCAACATCGCAAAGTCTTTTTATTGCGGAACGCCACCGTTGTGCAATCGGTGAGTTCGCGTCAAGCAAGCCGGTAGGTGAATCACTCAAAAATGGGTTGAGCTGCCAAATTTCCGGTCCCAAATAGCCGATCCGCTCCCAATCGGATAAAAATTGTTCCCCAGAAAGTGAGAGCGGAACAATTGGCGATTCACTCGCAGGGTCGATCTCATGACTTAGGTAAATGACTTGCGGCTCAAACTGGGCCGCCTTGGTGTTGATCGCGACATATCGCCGTTGCCCACAGCCATGAGCGGAACACAATTTCGAATCAAGGCTGGAATGGACAAGTCATTTCCGTATTCTTCCATCAATTCCGCAAAGTAAAAAATCCCTTTTTGGTGGTCTTCCATTTTCGCAGCAGAACAAAAATCTACGCCTCCGTAGATGGGAGGCTTGATTGGAATGTCCTGCCGCGCAAGCTTCGACAATTCGTACCAAGAATAATGGCATCTTGCTGATCGGGATGCAGTCAAGAAAAAGTCTTTCAAGATTTTCGGAAGCCCGTTTGCTAGGACTCGTTCCAAGCCCTCCACTTCGGCAGCCTCAAGAGGAGGCTCGATCAAAATTTTCATGCTCCAACGACCGGGCAGTCGATGCGTTGCGCGTGCGAACAATTCGGCGCGACGTAACCATTGTGAATAATCTGCCATCGCTGTTATCGTCGATGTGTTAAATGAAGTGGGTGTCTTTGGGAAATCTGTTTGTTTATCGTGTTATGGCGTCGGCGAATAGCGCGCGAAGTCTTCGAGATTTGTCCGGGTCTGGACACAATAGACCGGTTGTCGGATCAAGCCACGGTTGAAGATTTTCGAGATGAGGTCGTATGTAGCAGATGTTTTCCCAGTCGATTAGAAATTGCTCAAAACTCAAACTTAGTCGATGACGTGGACCGGCTCCAGAAACGAACGTGTGGACCACTCCTCGATCCTCTCCCGATGGCCCAATCTCAATCGACAATCGATGCTCCTGATCAAAAACGCCAATTTTAAGTAAACCACCGGGTTGTTTGGCAGCATCGAAATCCGATGGCGTCAAAAGATAATCTTTCGGGGCCGTAAAGAAATCGCGAAACCAATTGTGATTATAGATATTTAGTTCGTACCAATTGCAAAGGCCCGCACCGCCAGAGATCATTTTCGCGATCGGACAAAATTCACTTAGTCGAGAATTCCAGTGGTCCGGTGGAGTCCAATCATAATTCATTGCGAAATCTTGCGACGCCGAACGAAGGAATTGACGCACTTCCGATGTAGCGGCGCAGTCATCTGAATTCAACCACTCCTGGCAATGATGGTCGGCAGGTTGGTCTACTTGATCGCTCAGGACGATTGAGCCTGGAAGATAGGCCAAAGTCCGGAGAAATTGCCTCGCTCGCATAACCCAGGCTGTAAAGTCGATCATTTGTCGCGTCCTGACATTATCAAAACGGAAACAGTTCGTTCGCTTTTGTTCTGCATCTTCACACTCGCTTACTCAGCTTCGATGCGAGGCGGTTCAACGCTTCGCTGTGGTCGGACTCGCCGATGTGGACTTGGATCAGGCTCATGCCGCTGTGGTCGGACCACGCCTTGCGCAGAGCGGCGTCGAATTCGCCTTCTGTCCGAACTTCGTAACCTGTTCCGCCGCCGAGGACCAGCGGCAATTTGTGATAGGCCCAGGGATGAATGTCGTTGTAGGCGAAGTGGCCGGGGTGAAGTGCCCGCTCCGTTCCGTAACCTTTGTTGTCGAGCACAATAATGATCGGGTCGAAGTTGTTGCGGACAATCGTCGAAAGTTCCATGCCCGTCATCTGAAAGGCACCGTCGCCAACAATCACGACGGGCCGCAAGTCGGGCCGAGCCACCTGCGCACCGAGCGCGGCGGGAATCGAAAAACCCATCGACGTATAATAGGCGGGCGAAATGAACTCCGTTCGCCGCTTGACACATAAATCGGTCGCGGCAAACAGAGCGTCGCCAATGTCGG
>JAYUFG010000413.1:0-28800 GCA_043738845.1 Planctomycetaceae bacterium | reverse complement strand
TTCGATAAGTCCCATTGCTCCCAATGAAGTTCCACAATTCGGTCCTTGATTACCGGTCGAAACTCTAAATATGGGAATTGTGATTGACAAATCGAACGGAAACTATCCGACACGCATACCCCACAAAAATATGGAAATGTTATCGGTGGCAGAAATGGCCCGGTTCGATCGAGCCTTGAACAACCCAATTGCTCATCAAACCCTCCCATTCCTCTGACAAGTACATCTCCATAATCGCCCCATAGTTCGCGAGTTTTTAACGAAAAAAATCGAGTTTCAGAAAAAGACTGCACAGTTATTTGTCCGATGTTGATCATTTTGATGTCGATTAACGAGATTTCAAAATTGTGCGCCGTAAATTATTGACTGGCAAATGCTTTGGCATACATCAACATGGCCGCCTCAAATAATTCAGGATTTTCAGGGAGTAAGGCTCCGTCCGTCAAAACATCGCCAGCAACAGTTGCAACAATTAGTCCCGTGGCTACGACTACTAATCCCGCTGTTATCCACCATGCTGGTCCCGTATCCAATTGAACTCGCGGCCGGGGATATTGCATTGGCCTCCCCGGAGAAGGGCTAAAATGGGGTCGGTCTCGTCGAGGAAGATGAAACGCTTCTGCCACCGGATCAGGGGCAGGAGCGGGTAAGAAGAGAAATACATTATCGGGATTTGGTCGGGGGCAATTTGGTGGATTACAAATCTTTCGCAAAACCTCTTCGATAAGTTTGAAGGTGATGTCCCAAGCTTTTTTATCTCGGTATGGTTGCAGCGAAGGATGAAGCTCCGGTCCCTGTATGCCAGGAGGCAACGCAAATTTCTCGACAGTTTGCCGCCACGCATCCACGGCTAGCTTAAATACTTCGGTGATAGTTTTGCAACAATCTAATTGTTGATCGTAAATCTCGTCGATTCTGTCAAGGTATTTCCCCTCCTTCAAAAGGTGGTGAATAAAATGGTGAAGTGAACCGCGTTCCATTCCTCCGTCGAGCGGTGTAACAAATCTATGAACGAATTCGTCAACAGTAATTCCAAGAATCGCAAAAACCGTACCGCAAATGTTTTTGAGTTTATCTTTGAACCTCTGTCCCTGAGGAAACCAATGATGTTGATCATCAAGGCCGAACGGATCAGTAAATCCAACCGCCGCATTACGACAATACCGATAGAGATTCACGCCAGCTTGATAGCCAATCGGATCTCGATTGAACCATGATCCCAATGACGAATGCAAGAACCGCCACCTCACTTGAAATACCCCCGTCCACACATCCCAGCGATAACCACAAAATAGCGTTTCCCAGTCCTTTGCATTGCTCCCGACCGTGAAATCGGCATTGAGGAACATTGGCACGCCGTAGGGGGAGTAGGCGAATCGCTGTTGAACTGCGCCGGAGGTGTTGACGAGGGCGACGACGTTCCAGTTCGCGTCTTGCAGGGCGAAGAGGCGTTCGTTGAGGGTGCCGCCGGAGACGGAACGGTCGCGGAGGATCAGATCGTCGATGTAGCGCAGTCCCCACACGAATTGCCGGTCGGCGGTGTTGGAATTGCCGATCCGTTCTTCCAGCACTTGCCAAGCGTCGCTGTAGTAATAACGTCGCTTTTCGGCCAGCGTGCCGGACGAGTCGTAGGTTTTTTGCGAGATGCGACGGGTCAGGCCGTCGTACTGATTCTCTTGCACGAGATTGCCCGAAACTTTGTCGCGTAAGGCAACGAGCCGGTTCCAAGCGTCATAGGTCGCATCGAACGCTTTGGTCATGTCGGCTGGTTGCGGAACGGTCGTCATGTTGCCCACCGGGTCGTAGGCCGGTTGTGCCCAGGCTGGAACGGGCATAGCGTTCGTGATGCCGGTGATCTCGTTGGCCGAGTTCGCGGTGCGTGTTTGAGCGAGTGTATTGCTGCCGCCGGTTGCCGCTTCGGTGAACCCTTTCCAATTGCCGGTCGGGTCGAGCGTCCAACCTTGGCCGAAGTTCTGATTCGTGATCGAGGTCGGCGGCGGACCGCCCGCCAACTGGCCCCGCGACATCCCGGTCAAACGATAGACCGCGTCATAGGCATACATCTCGTCAAAGAATCTCGGCAGCGTTTGGGCCTTCGCCACGGGGTCTTCCCGCCACAGCCGGTTGCTGGCGGGATCATAACCGTACTTCTGTCGAGCTACATCGGTCGGTGTCCCGTCCGCCGGTGGTGGAGTGATCGTCTGCCAGCGGTGGTCAATCACGCGACCGAACCGGTCCAACCCGGTGTACAAGTCGGCCCCGCTCCCCATCGCCAAGTCCAAGCCGACCTGCGGTTGCGGATAGTCCACCTTGACCACGGTGTTCAAGCCCATATACGTGTACTTGGCGTGAATCTGTAAATCAAAACCCGACCCGCCGTTGTACAAGGCCGTTCGCTCGCTGGCAGTCAGCACCCGATCCCACACGCCGACCGACTGCACCAAGCCCGACAAGAAGTGATCGAACGTGCGGCCGATAGTAAAACCGTTTCCGCGATCCGTCGGACCCAGGGAAGTGGTCGATTGTTCCGTCCCGTTGTTGATCTGGATGAACGCCTTGCCGCTGACGGCGTCGTAACCGGCCACGATAAAATACCACTGGCCGGTGGCGGTGTAGGTGTTTGAGTTGAGAACCGTCGCATGGGTGCCGTCGGACAAAACCCAGTAGATATAGTTCCCCTCGATGTACAGCATCCACTCTTGTTGCGTGTAGCTAGCGTTGCCGGAATTGCCCTTTCCCCAGATTCCTATCGAACCGCTAACACTATTGAACTTGATCCAACCGGCGGTCGTGAAGCTGGTCTGTCCGTCGTACACCAATCCATTGAGGGAAGTCGCGTTGAGAAAGGCACCACTACTTGCCACGAACTGAGCCGCCTTGCCGCCGAACATTCCGCTCGCCGAGCCGACGTTATTGTTCGCGTCCGCCAGATTGTTGGTGCCAATCGAATCGAGTCGTCCACCGCTCGTGACATTCTCATCGAGCCGCCAGTACGACCGCATCCCCTGTCCCAGCGGGCTATTAGAAAAAGCTGTCACCCGGCTGAGCCGGTCGTCTGGGCCATTGTACAAATAGCACACCTGTCGGCCGTCGGGATACGTAACCCCCGTCCGCCGAATCGTGTTCGCCGACCCGTCCGCGTACTGATATTTGACCGAGGCACTGGTGGACATCGTAGCGAGTCCTTAAGTCTGGGATTGATTTTCGTCGTTGGACTGCTGAGTCAATTGTAGGCAAATTCGACTTTGTTGACTACAAGTTTCCCAATTCGCCAAACGAGCGGAGGGTCTATTCAAGTTGCACCGACAAATCACGTTTCTTTCTTCTCCTCCCTACTTAACGATGGGGTCTTTCACGAATCTGAAGTTTTTTCGACGGCCTAGAAAACACGGCAATTCACCGTCGCGCAGCCGAATTCGCCTGGCGGTAAAAAATTATTACGCCCGTGATTCTTTGGCGAGTTGATATTCAAAGGCGTCGGCCAGGGCGATCCAACTGGCTTCGATGATGTTTTCGCTCACGCCAACGGTGCCGAAGACGTCATGCTCGTCGCGGCTTTCGATCACGACTCGCACACCTGCGGCAGTCCCGGCGTCGCTATTGATTACCCGGACTTTGTAATCGAGCAGTTGCAATTTTGCGAGGCTGGGGAAATGGCCATTCAACGCCTTTCGCAAGGCGGCGTCGATGGCATTGACTGGGCCGTCTCCTTCGGCGACTTCGTGATGGACTTCGCCCTTGACCCGAATTTTAACGGTTGCTTCGGTCGTGAGTTTTCCACTTTCGTCGGCCTCGACGCTGACATGAAAACTAAGTCGCTCGAAATGGGGTTGAAACGTTCCCAAACTTTTTTGCACAAGCAAATCAAACGAAGCGTTCGCTGCTTCGAACTGATAACCGGCGTTTTCCAATTTCACAACCTGCTCGAGAATTTTTTCCAAGGCAGCCGAGTCGAGTTGCAAATTTTGTTTTTGCGTGAGGGCGGCAATGTTCGAGCGGCCCGAAAGTTCACTCACGAGAATCCGCCGCTCGTTGCCAACCACGGCCGGATCAATGTGTTCATAGCTCGAGGTCGCCCGAGCGATGGCGTGGACGTGCATTCCCCCTTTGTGGGCAAAGGCTGATTGACCGACGAACGGCTGGCCGTGCCGAAAGTGGATGTTGGCCGTTTCATAGGCGAATCGCGACAGTTCGGTCAAGTGTTCGACCTGGCCCGGAATGAGAATATCATAACCCTTTTTCTTGACGGCCAGATTGGCGGCGATGGAGATCAAGTCGCCATTGCCGCACCGCTCGCCGAAGCCGTTGATTGTCCCCTGCACCTGCGCCGCGCCGACATCGACCGCCGCGAGTGAATTGGCAACGGCCAGTTCGCAGTCATTGTGACAATGAATCCCGACGGGCACATTCACGCCCGCGATGGCTTGCTTGGTGAGTTCGGCAATCTCCTCGGGCATGGAGCCGCCGTTGGTATCGCACAGGACGATTATTTTCGCACCCGCTTCGGCGGCCGTGCGGATTGTTTTCAAGGCATAGTCCGGATTCGCTTTCCAGCCGTCGAAGAAATGTTCGGCGTCGTAGATGACTTCGCGACCGTTCTCGGTGAGAAAGCGGACAGTCTCGCCGATCATCGCCAGGTTTTCTTCGAGCGTGACCCGCAAGACCTCGGTCACGTGAAAGTCGGACGTTTTGCCAACGATGGTTACGACGGACGTTTTCGCATCGAGCAAAGCTTTCATGCCTGGATCGTCGGCGGGCTTGACCCCTTTGCGGCGGGTCATGCCAAAAGCGGAGACCTGGGCATGTTTCAGCTTTAGCTCGCGGACCTTTTGAAAAAATTGAGCATCTTTCTCGTTCGAGAGAGGATAGCCTCCCTCGATGTAGTCGAAGCCCATTTCGTCGAGGCGTTGTGTGATGAGGAGTTTATCCTGAAGGGAGAAGTTGACTCCTTCGCCCTGGCTGCCGTCGCGGAGAGTGGTGTCGTAGAGTTGGATTTTGCGCATCGTTCGGTCGTTGGTTTGACGGGTTGGTTTGAAAGTGGGAAAATGAAATGGTAGTTTGGTTTGATATAGGCAATAAAAAAAGCCCCAAGGTCGGTGACGACCTTCGGGCTGCAATGTACACGGTTTGTGGCCGGTCGCGCCCTAAGGTCGCTCCTTAATAATGAGGTAAATCCCCGCCAGTCGCGTTGGGGAAATAGGGTTCAAGTTAGGGAGAGAGTGGGTCATCGTTGCGACACGAAAAAGAGGGATTTAGAACACGTTCAAGCCTAGTCACAGGCGATTGTTTTGTCAACGCAAGGAGCGGCGAAGTGCGCAACGAAAGTTACCCGTTTGGGCGATTGTAGAAGTAGGCACATCGCCGACTTCCGGGGTCTACGATTCGGCAACAATCAATCCATAGCTTTGAATTTCAGCACGCCGTCCTGGCCGCCAATCTTCGCTGACGTCGAGCGATGAACAACAATCCGATCACGCCCAACGCCGCCAGAACAAACGAACTTGGCTCAGGCAACGAGAGAACATGAATGTCGGAGGGATCGCCCGCAACATAGAATGAACCTGTCACGCGGAGCGAGTCGGGTGCGTAATACGGCCCCGCCGTGCCGACCAAACCGGAACCGGTTACGGTTGTTCCAAACGGGCCGGGAGTGCCGTTAAAATAACTAAAACCGACCGAGCCAATCGAGGTCGGAACCCCTCCCGAAACATCCCAAAAGTACAGCCTGCCGCCGAATTGCACCCATGAGCCGACGTTTCCGGAAACGGAAAAGCTGCGGTTCACAAACGAATCGATTAGGCCCACATTCATGAACGCGGACGTACTCGTCGTGTTTGCAATCGCGTAGTCGATGCTAAAATCCAATTGTTCGTAGGCGTATTGCGTGCCGACTTGGGTTAAGTTCATCGCCAAAGCAAGTTGCGCGTCGTCGGTGTAGTCGCCCGTTCCTCCAACAAATCCAAAAATCGACGAATTGGCCATATTGCCCGGCACATCGAAAAAACTGGAACTTGAGGGGGCCGGCGAAAACGGGGTCACGTTGGAAGGCACCGTCGAGGGAAGATTGGTCGTCGGCACGTTCGTAAGGGCAGAAGCCGTCAGCGGATAGGGTCCACCCGGAACCAGTCCATAGGCACCCGCGACTGGATTGCTCAATCGGAAAGTGTCATTTTGGGAACCAAAATAGGCGTTCACGTTCGAGCCGGAAATACCGGTAATCGCCGCCGATGCGTACTGCGAACACGCGAGGGCCATCGCAAAGAGCGTTGTGGTCAGGATTTGAGTGGTCTTCACTAGCAGTCTCCTTGATAGAGAACATTTTCCGACGCCGCAAATTGAGAGCCAATTTTGGCGGGTTACCGTGGATGCTATCGCCCGCTAACAACCCTGTCGAGCGTTTGGCGGAAATAACCTGACAAAAACGGAATTTTCTTGGTGAAGGCCCGATTTCGACGCCTTTTTTGGTGTAAACAGCCAATTGCGAACGCCGCAGACGTTGAGGTAAAACGTTGGTGTCGCAGCTCAGTTGAAACAATTCGGCCGCTCACCGCATATGAATAGCGTAAGGATTATGACCCAATCCCGTCGAGTCTTTTCTTTGCGCGCTGAGGAGTTTATCCTGGCGTGAGAAGTTGACTCCTTTTCCTGGGCGGCCATCGCCGCGAGTGGCGTCGTCGAGTTGGCGTTTGCGCATCGCTCGGTCGTTGGTTTGACGGGTTAGTTTGACGGCGGAAAATGGCGTTTGGTATTGTACAATGGCATTGAGGTTGAATCGTGCATTGCTACTTTGCCAAAAATCTTTGCCAAAAATCCGAATGGGAGGCCGACAATGAAGTTCCATTTTTCGGCGACGTTGATACACGCGGCGATGGCCAGCTTCGTCATCGGTTCGCCAGTCGTTCTCGCAAAAGACACCCCACAGCCGATTCCGAGTGCTGAGGAAGTCGAACGCAATGCGGAAGACTTGGACCGACTTCAAAAAGTGATGCAGGGTCCGCACACCAATGTGGAATTTCAAAAAGCATTGACCGCCGCGATGCCCCACTTTCCCAAGTTGCGCGGTGGGTCGAAACCGGGCAAGCCCTTGTGGACGAAATGCGAACTGAATGTCGGGCAACAAGGGTATGACGGTCTGCGATTTAGGACGCCAAAGGGGGAAGCAGCACTCAATCTGTATTGGCTGTTGAGTACGCCGCAAGCGAGCGACCTGCAATGGAATTTCTACACGACGTCGGGCGAGGCCATCGACGGACGCCGATCTTACACGATGCTTGATTTGCCCCTGGAGGACGTGGAACTTCCCGCCCGCAACTTCACACGAATTCAAGCCGTCACGAGAGGGCAGCTTGAACCGGACACGGAGTATTTTCTGTGGCTCGAGTTCGGTGTAAACAAGCGCCAAACCGCGTCGGTCGGTTTGGTTTTCCTCCCCGACAAGTCGATTCCGGCGCAAATGGACCATCCCGAATCCGAAGCGGCGGAAGCACTTGATCTTCGACCGACCAATATCTTCGGAGCGATTGCCCTCGGCAGATTGGAACATGCGAAGGAACTTTGCAAGGACGATCCGACTTGGCTCAATGAAGTGAACAACTCGGGAGAGTCTGTGTTGGCATTTGCTGCGGTGACTGGCCAAAGTGCGGTAATGAATTGGCTCATCGAAAAAGGACAAAGTGTGGAAGGACCACCTCGTCAGTTGTACTCTCCGTTGATGTCGGCGATCCATGCGGGAAACATCGACGCGATGGAACTCTTGCTCGGCAAAGGAGCCGGTGTCAACAAGCCGGTCCTCGGCCGAACACCGCTCCATATCGCCGCCAAAGAAGGCCGGGGTGACGCTGCTCGGTGTTTACTCAAACACAAAGGCGACGCCAGTGCCCTCGATGACGAAAAAGGGGCCACTCCCTTGCACTGGGCACTTGAGTTCGGAAATCCGGATTTGATGCCGATTTTGGTCGAAGGAGGAGCCGATGTTAATGCCGTAACAAAGAAGGACGGCGCGACGCCGATCGCATTGGCGGCTCGAGTCGGTGACTTGGAAACGATTGATTGGCTGCTGGCGCATGACGCCAAAATCAATCCTCCCGCGCCAGCCTTTCCGCCGCTTTTTGCCGCCGCCAGTCCGAAAAATACAGAAACATTCGAGGCCCTCTTGAAGCGTGGTGCCGATCCCAAGGCGACAACCAAGCCCGGCTGGACTTTATTGCACTCAATGGCACAGTGGGGCAATTTGAAGGGTGCCGAACGGTTGCTGGAGTCGGGTGCCGATATCAACGTATTCGCGAAGGGACTTCCGCAGAACCCGACGCCCTTGCATGTCGCTAGTAAGTTTGGAAATTCCGAGATGGTCGATTGGCTCTTGGCGCACGGGGCGACGATCCAAAACAACGCGGATGGTTCGTCGGGGTTGATCCATGACGCGAAATCAGATGACATAGTGAAACTTCTCAAAGCTGGCGCGGATATCAACATGCGTAATGAAAACGGCGACACTCCGTTGCATTACCATATCCGCCACGATTCCTACCGGATGGTCAATTGGCTCCTGGGGAAGGGAGCGGATCCGAATGTCAAAAGTAAAGCGGGACAAACTCCGCTCGAGTTCGCCGAGGAGAGGAAAGCGGTTCAATCCATCAAGGTACTCACGGCTGCTGCCGAGAAAGCCAAAAAAACAACATCGGTCGGCCCCTCTCAACCCCTTCCGAATGTTCTCATTATCAACGCCCGATGGGGTGAAGGAAAATCCTGGACCGATACAACCAACCTGGTGCAATCCGCTGTTCAAGCAGGTGTCAGTGTTTCCGCGTCCGTCGAGTTTCTCAAATCCGATCCCAGTCCGAAGAAACACAAACATTTAGAGATAAGCTATGAAATCGATGGACTGCAATCGTCCTTCAATCTGGATGAAGGCAAATTTTGGACACGAAACGATGTCCTTAAACAAAAGTAAACCCTGAGCAAGTCCTCGATTGCGATGCAAAAGGTATGCGAGCAGGCAATGCTAAACGGACCCGTCGTTGATTGTCATACCCACATTTTCTGCTGGGGAGAAAATCCGCAGGATGGGTACCTGTCGGAAAATACGCGGCAACGGTGGCTCACGCGGCTGGTTCTGCGACTGACGGGCGTCTATCGCGAGCCGGGCGAAACCCTCAGTGAGAAAATTCGACACCGTTACATCCGCGACGTGAATCAATCCAATCTTGATTTCGCAGTCTGTTTGGCCCAGGATGCCGTCTATCGGCCCGACGGTTCTCGCGACGACGGGGCGACACACTTTTACGTGTCGAACGATTATGTGCTGAACTTGGCCACAGAGTCGCCGAAAATTTTGCCCGGCTGCTCGATCAATCCGATCCGCAAAGACGCCCTACAAGAACTTGACCGTTGTCACGCGGCTGGCTGTCGGTTGATCAAAGTTCACACGGCCATTCAAGGGGTCGATCCAAGTCGGGCAGAGTTCGAGCCGTTCTATCGCTTGGCCAAGGAACTCGGCGTCGTGCTGATGTTTCACACGGGCTACGAACACTCGTGCAAAGTCGTCTCGCAAAAGTTCACGGATCCTTTACGACTCGGGCGGGTACTCGACCAAGGAGGAATCGTCATCGCCGCCCATTGCGGGACGTGCGGTTTTTTTGATCCCGAGAATTACTATCCGAACTTCATCCAGATGTTGCGACGGTACGAAAATCTGTACGGCGATACGGCGGTCATGGCCAGCTTGATTCGCTGGTTTGCCCTGCGGCGTTTAAGTCGCGAGGAAGAACCGCTGCGAGCGAGGATCGTTCACGGGAGTGATTATCCCCTGCCGCCTGCAAGGTTGCCGTACCTGTTTCGCATCGGCCTATTTCCACCGGAACGCAAAACTCCCTCTCGCTTGACCTGCGAATCAAACGCTCTTTCGAAATCGGACCGAGCTACGAGAGCCGGGTCTTCGACTGGTTAAAGTCCCCCTTTCCGACAATGGATTGACAAAAATGTCCGGTTAAGGAATGGTTCATAAGCAAGACCGGCTAATCACGACGTGAGCAAGACACGCCATTCGCAATGCGACAGAAGCTGGAAACTCGCCAAGCGACTCGTCTTCCTGTCGCGGAGCGACGTCTGATGATAGCCGAGTCTTTCAACACCCGGCATTCGCCCCGCACTCGACGCATTGCCTCGCGTTGCGATGCCTGAATTTCGTCAAGAAATGTCGCTGGTCGCTCGTAACGGAGCGATTCGCGAGAATAGAACACTTATTGATGCGGCGGTCCTTACTTGAACGGATCCTTCCCAAAAAAATGTTTTTTGTCGAACCAATTGTCCAATGGACCGTCCAAATGGACTTCCTGTAACGTCGGCTTCAGCGGGAGAAGTTGGTCCAAGGATTCGAGCGTGATTTGGGTACCCTGTAGGTCAAGCCAACTCAGCGATTTCAATTGGGCCAAATGTTTCAAACCGGTTCCATTGATCTTGGTACCAGCCAGATTCAAATGTGTGAGGTGGGTCCACTGGCCGACGATGGCCAGATCATCATCGGAAATCAGCGTATTGCTCAAATCGAGATCAAGGGGTTGGTAACGGTTCCACGTTGGATCGACCGCAAAATGGAATTGCTTTAGTCCCGCACCGGAAATCTGGCAACCACTCAGGTTGAACACTTGCAAATAGCGAAACGTGATCGGCGTTGGCAAACCCGCGTCACAGACGAGCGAGTGGGCAACGTCCAGGTGGCTCGCATCGGCAAATCGGGCCAGACATCGTCCTTGAATTTTGGTGTTTTCGAGAGTCACCGTTTTCAGCGAGGCAGGAATATCGCCGAAATTGAGCAATCCGTCGTCGTTGGCATTGGATTGATCGAGGTTCAAGGTTTCGAGATTTTGCAAGTTCAATTGGGTTCCGATTCTCTCACCGGTACACGCCGTACACACCAAGAGAAGTTGTTCCAGCGAAGACATTTTTCCCAACCGATCCAGGTCGTCGTCGTCAAACTCCGCATCCTCGCAGAAGAAAGTCTTCAGTTTTGTGCGGTCAATGGTGCCCGCAAAACCATCGGGAAGGTTGGACCGCTGGTTGATGCTAATCAGGTTGAAAGGTCGCACGGCGGAAAGTCGTTGCAGCGTACGCAGGTCGATGTCGCATGTGATCCGAACCGTAATGGTGTTGCTGCCCATCAGGACGTCGATAGCCGCGAGTTCGGCGTTGGACAAGGGATGCTCCACAACAATATAGTCGGTCATCTCGCTCGAAAGCCGTGGCAGCTTTAACCCGCCGTAAGCCAATCGCCCCAGCCAACTCGTGGAATCATCGGAACCGCCTCGATAAAAAACATCGAGAGTTCCCGACTGAATCAACAAATCATAGGCTGCATTGCGGTCGCGATACGGTTTCACATACGACACGAACAAACCCAGGATCACGGCCACAATCGTCGTCAGCCGGAACAGCGACATCACGCTAAACTGAAACCACGGACGACGCTCCGGTCCCGCCGCGACCGGGGCGAAATAGGCTTGGCTGGAAGGCGTGTTGACAAGCGTGAAACCTACAAAACGAGCCAACAACCAGATGACTAGGCCCGCGAGTAAATCCCACGTCGCCGTCAACTTGAATCGGTACAGATAGGGTTGACTGATTTCGACCAGAAGAACGAGCGAATAGACGAATATCGTCCCCACATAAAACGGCATAGATCGTTGCAAATGCCCAACGATGGTTCGAAGCATTCCTCGCGGCGATTCTAACCGGTCCTGTTCTGGGTTCTGAGTTATTGGCTTCTTCGCGTTGCGCCGATGGACGATCATCCGCCCAAAAACCACGAGAAAATACCCACTGAAAAACGAACTGCTGATCGCGACTCGATAGGGGAACGACATGACATGGTGGTACAGCCAAACATCGTAGTGGTTTGACCAAACGTCATGGGACCACAAGCGGTCGAACGAATCAGGCCCGTTCCACACGAAGTGCAATGGAACAAGGACGAGCATCACGGCGGTTGCGGTCCGAACGACGATTCGTACCCATCTCCATCCGCGCAACAGGCCACCGAACAAGGCCTGCGCGATAAGGGGTGCGACAAGTAGCCAGCTATCCTCGCGACACACCCCCCAAAAACTCGTTCTCGCATCAAACAGATAGACCGGCGCAACGAGCATCAGCACGCTTAGGATGGGGTAGTAAAGGCTTTTGGGGATTGGCCGCTCGCGTCGCCGCCAAGCCGCAGAGACAATAGTCATCGCGCCGAACACCAAGAACACGACGCCGACGCCAAATAGCGGATCGTCGGATAAGGTCGATTCGCCGTAATTTGATCGAACCGCTTCGATGAAATCTTCGTTCGTCGGCGTCCAAAAGGCGTTACCGCCACGCGCATGGACATACGCGGGCACGGCCAATGCCCCGCCGATCAGCAACCAGTTGAGTCCCCAAAAAACGTAGTACATACGCCGCACCCGCCGAGGAGTTTTCTGGCCGTTGAGAATCAAAACAAAACGCCGCCTGCATTCTAACCGCCCGGCCCGGGAAGTCGCAAATTGAATTACCTCGCGTTCGCACTGTCGCGATTCAATTCCGTGGTTCCACGCAACGAAGGCATGTTAGGCAGTCTTCCGGAGTATGCCTCAAAAGGCTCACGCCAAGGCGCAAAGCTCGCGAAGGTGTATTTGCAGAATTCCAAGGATACCTTCCTCTCCAAACCATCCTCGTCGGTCCTGCGTTCCTTGGCGAGCTTTGCGCCTTGGCGTGAGATTGGTTACGATTGTGAATGCTGGCAGTGGCCGCACTGCGATCTATATCGAAAGACATCTCCGACGATGAAGAATGAGAAAACGGTCGTCTGGTTCCGGCTTTACGTCCCCCGTGGTTCCACGCCGAGCAAGTGTCGCACGAAAAAATCGGCCCGCCGGCGTTGACCGTAGGGCGATTCAGCCGCACCGTGATCGCTGCCGGGAATGATGAGCAGGTCAAACTCTTTGTTCGCTTTGACGAGGGCGTTGACGACCTGCATCGTTGAGGCGGGATCGACGTTGTGATCGACCTCGCCAAAGATCAACAGAAGTTTTCCCTGCAAGTTGTGGGCCAGCGTGACGTTCGACTGTGTTTGATAGTAAGGAGTTTACCGCAAGCTTCGCCTGTTTTCCCTGGATCCCGCGCGGTTTTTACAGCAAAGTGACGGCCTTTCCGCCCTCTCCGCCTTTTTCGCGTGACATTCTTGAACGCTTTGGCCCTAATTAAGAGGGTGGTGAACGCCGTTGAGTTTCGTCGCCACTTTGCAACAATGTCTTTTGGCCCCCAGGAAGTCGCGAATTATGAACGAGCATCAACAGGATCCCGCATCGAGTTCCGACCCCGCCGCCACCTCTCCTACTCTTCCCTGGGGATCAATGGAACATGCCGAGGAATTGGCACAAATCCTCGACGAATATGTCGCCGACTTAAAGGCGGGCAAGGCAATTGACCGTGCCAAACTCCTGGCCGAGCATCCAGATTTGGCCGTTCCATTGGAACAGTGTTTGGCGGGTTTGGAATTCATTCATCGCGTTTCGAAGCCGTCAGAATCTCCACAACAATTGGGTGACTTTCGGATCGCTCGTGAAATTGGTCGCGGCGGGATGGGAGTTGTCTACGAGGCCGAGCAACTTTCACTCCATCGTCGAGTGGCCCTTAAAGTTCTCCGTTTTGGGGCCGTGGCGGACGAAAAGGCATTGGAGCGATTTCGCCGAGAAGCTGAAACGGTCGCCCATTTGCACCATACCAACATTGTGCCGATTTTTGCGGTTGGCTCGGAGAACGGCGTCTACTATTACGCCATGCAATTTATCGAAGGGGGTAGCTTAGCCGATGTCGTCGCCACTGCTCGAGTGGAAGATGTTCAGCCGGAGAAGCGACGAGCAGTCAGTGAGATTGCCCGTTGGGGACTCGAAGCCGCAGAAGCTCTGGCTCACGCTCATCAGCGGGGCGTGATTCATCGCGACATCAAACCGTCGAATCTGCTCCTCGACACGGATGGTCGCGTCTGGCTGACCGATTTTGGATTGGCGCGGCGGATGGATGAAGTCACGTTGACGATGACGGGCATGTTGATGGGCACGCCTCGTTATATGAGTCCAGAGCAGGCGACCGCCACCAAGCAACCGGTCGATCATCGCACCGATATATACAGTCTCGGTGCGACTTTGTACGAATTATTGACCGGACGTCCAGTCTTTGCTTCCGATACGCCGCACGGCGTCATCACACAGATTCTCACGACGGAACCCGTGCGACCACGTGTCGTGCGACAGTCGATCCCCCGCGATCTGGAAACGATCATCCTTACCTGTCTGGCCAAAGACCCAACGCAACGTTACGCCACGGCGCAGGCTTTAGCCGATGATTTGCGGGCGATTCGCGAGGGGCGTCCGATCAGAGCGCGGCGCGAGAACATCTTCCAGCAAGCGACCCGTTGGGTCCAAAAACAGAAGAAAAGCGTGATTACCGGTGCCACGGCTGCTGCGGCGGCACTCATCGCCGCCGCCGTGGGGTACTCGATTATGAGTTCCTACGCCGCCGCACGCCTCGCCCATGTGAACATCGCGACGCTGGGACCGCATCTTAAGATTGAGTTGCTCGATGAGGAGGAAAAGATCACGGTTGCGATGTTCACCGCTCCCACTCAAGAACCCCAAGATGTTCCGCCGGGAAAGTACCACATGCGTCTCTCGGCGGAAGGCCGTTTGAGCGAAACTTCGCTCTTCGAGGCAAGCCAGGGCAATTACTATTGGCTGACCGCCGCGCTCGGCGAACGCGATCTGTGGGATATTCCCGTTCAGGAAGCTGAGACCGAGGAGTTGGCCCGACTGGATGGCCGCGACGAGATCATTATTACCGCCAACGACAGCGTTCGCCGCATGAACTCGGCGACGGGTCAGCAAATTTGGAAGACAACGCTCACGACCGAGAAACAACCTCTGCTGGAGACGGCACTCGGCAAGGATTATCGCCAAGTTTTCCGGCCGCGCGGTTACGGCACGGAATTCACACCACAGGGGATCGTCCGCCCGCTCGTCGATCTCGACGGTGACGGCACGCCGGACCTAATCGTTGCCAGCCGTATGTCAACGGCGCTCGTCGCTCTGTCGGGCAAGACGGGCGATGTGTTGTGGTGCCACTATAGTCGCGTGACGCCGCCGGATGGAGTCGATGTTCAGAATGTCAAACATCACTCTTTGTCGAATATGGCGATGGTTGTCGGACAGCCGTTGTTCGCGGAAGTCGACGGCAAGTCCATCGTCGTCGCGACCTATGCGGCCGACGAAGAGGGGTTTGTCATGCCCGACAACAAAGGCCAAAATTCCAAACCGCAGCTTTGGCTCGAGGCGGTCGCGGCAAAATCGGGTGAATTTCTCTGGCGGCACGATCTGACACGAACCGGCGATGAGATCGACAAAATGCTGCATGTAGCGGCGATTGGGAAACTGGCCGGTCACACGATCTGCGCCTTCGCTTGGAGCAATCGGCTGGTCGGCTGCGATCTATTGACCGGCGATCCGGTTTGGCCGGAACGTGAATTCGACAAGGTTCCCCCTTTGACCGCGCGATTTGCCGACCTCACCGGCCAAGGACAAACCGACCTATTGTTCGTCCGCGACGTCGTAACCCATCTGACCCCAGACGAGCAACATGAATTGCTCGCGAAAACGAATGCGCCGTCCGTCAGCAATGAGATGCACGAATTGTTCCTAGTCGCGGTTTCCGCCTTGTCGAAGATACCGATCTGGGAGCGGTCGCTCAAAGATGTGTCGTGGCGGCTATATGGTAACGGCGGCAAACGGATCGACTACGACTGGCCGTTGGTCGCGACGCTGGAACCGAATGGCAAACCGGCCGTAATCATTCCCTTCGTCGATCACGAGGAGCGAACGTGTGGCGTCGAGATCGTCGAAGGCACCGACGGCACGACCCGCTGGCAGCGACATTTATCCAGCATGTCGCCGCATCAAAATCCCTCCCAGGTCGATCGCATCGAAGTCGGCCCCGACCTGGATGGCGACGGACACCACGAGTTATTTACCGCCTCGTTTGAGCCTTGGGGACAACGAATTTTCGTCGATGCCTTGTCAGGTCGCGACGGTCGCAGCTTGTGGAACACTTCCCATCCGATACACACCGCCTTGAACGGAGGGCTTTCACCGCTCCGCTGGTGGCAGGTCGGTACAGACGGTCAACCGATGTTGATTGCGTCGGGCGATGTGGGCCAGGGCCTTCGTTCGCTGGTGATGTCGGCCTCGACCGGAAAGATCGAACACATCCTGAATAATTTCGGCGAGCCGCAAATCGCCGACCTCAACGGCGACGGACTGCCGGACCTGATGGCACGCCGTTCGAATTATCCCAGTTTCGATTTCCGCTTCATCCAGGGTAAACTTCACGCCATTAGAGGTGTACCACCACCGGCTTGGCGAATGATCGGATATGACGATCTATCGACGGTGAACGACTTTAACGGCGACGGGATCAAGGACTTGATGTATTCCCACGGCACGGCCGCCGTTTCCGGCCGCGACGGAACGCTCCTCTGGCAAGGCAACCGCAAAGACGGCGTCACGACCGGGCCGCTACCCGACTCTGACTTCGACGGCGACGGTACGCCCGACGTACTCTTTGTCAGTCAAACCAATACAGCCCTCAGCGCAAAAGTGTCCGCCGCATCGGGCCGCGATGGACAATTGATTTGGACGACGACGCTCAAATTCGAAGGGAACGAATCGTTCGATCTCAGCAACAACATCGTACCTCATTTGGCCGGTCATCTTTTAGACGGCAGCGGCCAGCCCGACGTTTTGTTGTTGTATTCGCGAAATCGATGGAGCGAGAACGGGGGTGGTGTTCAAACATGGCTGGTGCGGCTTTCGGGCCGCGATGGAAAAATCGTTTGGCAGCAACCGCTGAATGAGTACGGTGGTGTTAGCGTTCGCGACACCCATATTCCCATCGCCACAGCCGACCTGGACGGCGACGGCGTGAAAGACCTCGTGTTTTGGATCCCCTTATCCAAGGCCGAGGCCCAAACCGCCGTCCCCGTCGCCAAGACAGATGTTTCCCCGGATCAGCCGCAGCCAAGTCTGCCGATGCTCGAACTACGGGCGTACAGCGGTCGCGATGGAAAACTCCTCTGGCGGCATCCGGCCTTCGTTACAAATTACCAAATGAACCAACTCGATCATTTCGGCGGGGTTCCCCTGCCCGTGATCACCGATTTGAACGGCCAGGGAAAACACAGTGTCCTCGTTACCGATGCGGCCTTTCGGCGCAACAGTTCCAATCAACAGGCGATGTACGCCGAAGTATTAGCTCTCGACGGTCGTGATGGAAAACTTCAATGGTCGTGGCGCGGCGACGACGGACACGACATGGAGACGAGGTCAAACTGGGTGCATGGTTCGCCCCAGGTTCTGCGGACGGCAGACGGACCGCAGATCGCCGTCAGCGTCTATGATCGGAAACTCGAGTTTGCGTTTGATCCCAAAACACAAATCGAAACCAAAACCGGCAAGTCGTCGAATCAAATCGTAATCCTCAGCCCGAAGGGCGAGGTTCTGCACCGCACCGACATCAAGTCGCTGTTGCCGAACGGCGATCGTGAGATGCTGCATGTGACCGATCTAAACGGCGATGGTAAAGACGGGCTCGTGTGGCGCGACGTTGGCACGATTCGGGCGATGTACCCCGGCAGCGAACAGTTTTTATGGGAGTACAAATTGCCCGTGCGCGAAGGCTGGGGCTATTTCGGCAATGTCCGCGATATTTTATCGAGCAGCAAAAACCAACCGTCGACCGTTTCGGTGGAGACGGTGGAGGGAGTCGTGGGCCTTAACGGTTTGACCGGTAAGCCTCGCTGGCACTGCGATGTCTTCGATCCGATTCACGCGGGCATCCTGTCGGTGAATGACGCGACGGGGATGCCGCAAATTTCAGAGTCCGGCCCCGGTTCCCTGCGGACGAGCCGGTGGGCGTTGCCATCGGACGAGTCGGGAAAAAGTCTGGCGATGACTGCGACGACGAGAACCTATGACGAGCCGCCGTTCGATTCTCGACTTCAGCGGCCGCTGCCCTGGGGAACGCATGAAGACAGCCCCTACTCCTTCGGTAATCCGCCGTCGCTGGGGATGGGTTGGCTGGAGCGATTGGTATGTATGGTCTTGATCACCTTCGCAATCGGCAAGCGACCGGGCAGATTACGCCGAATCCGTTGGCTCTTCACGCTATGGGTCGTAGTTACGGTCGGCATGACGATTGCCTGGCTGTTGATCGACTCCCGCCAGTCGGGATCCGGTCAGTATTACGTGTGGGCCGGTTGGTATCGCATTTTTGCGTACAGCTTCGCGGGTACAATGTGGTTATTGTTTGTCGGATTGGCGGGCTTGAGACTGTTTCAGTTGGCCCGCTGGATCGTGCGGAAGCTGTTAAAACAATCGGTCTGACCTTAGTGTGTTCGCTTTAACGAATCGGCTTAAATCCTCAAATGAGTGAATCGTTTGCCAACCTGTCGCAGTTGCTCGATGCGATTCGCAACGGGGATGAAACCGCGCGCGCCAAAGTATTAGAGCGATTTCAACCCTGGTTGCGGTTGTTGGCACGTTTACAAACGGAAAAAGACTTTCAAGGCAAATTCGATCCTTCCGACATCGCTCAGCAAACATTACTCGAAGCCTGTCGCGATCTCCCCAAATTTCGCGGCCGATCGGAGCCGGAACTATTGGTTTGGTTGCGACAAATTCTTGCTCACGTTCTCGGACACGAAATTCGCCGTTTCCGTGGCACGCAACAAAGAGACATTGGCCGCGAGGTTTCCTTAGAACAGTCCCTCGCCCAATCATCGCTTCGACTAGGTGCGATTTTGGCCGATCAAGGCCCCACGCCCAGCCAACTCGCAATCGCCCGAGAGCAGGAAGTGATCTTGGCGAACGTCCTGGAGCGTCTTTCACCCGACTATCGTGAAGTCATTATTTTGCGGAATCTCCATGAATTACCGCACGAGGAAATTGCCCGGCGGATGGGAAAGAGTGTGGGAGCCGTGCGTATGTTGTGGGTTCGCGCGTTGGCTCAGCTACGTGTTGAAGTTGATTCACCACATGATGCGCGCTAAAACGACCACGTAATCAATTTTGCGTTCGATTTGGCTGCGACGATTGGATGATACTTTTGCAATTTATCGAAATGAGTAGGAAACGCCCGCTCTTATTTGCCTTTCCCGTTTACGTCCCTCGTGGTTCCACACCCAGCAAGTGACGCACGAAAAAATCGGCCCGCCGGCGTTGACCGTAGGGCGATTCAGCCGCACCGTGATCGCTGCCGGGAATGATGAGCAGGTCGAAATCTTTGTTCGCTTTGACGAGGGCGTTGACAACCTGCATCGTCGAGGCGGGATCGACGTTGTGATCGACCTCGCCAAAGATCAACAGCAGTTTTCCCTGCAAGTTGTGGGCCAGCGTGACGTTCGACTGCGCTTGATAGTGCGGACCAATCGGCCAGCCCATCCACTGCTCGTTCCACCAAATTTTGTCCATGCGATTGTCGTGACAGCCGCAGTCGGAAACGCACGCCTTGTAGAAATCGCCGTGGGTCAACATCGCCCCGAGTGAATTTTGACCACCCGCCGAACCGCCGTAAATTCCAACCCGCGAGAGGTCCAGATAAGGATACTTCTCCGCCGCCGCTTTGATCCACAGAATTCGATCAGGCAAGCCCGCGTCACCCAGGTTTTTCCAGCAAACGTCGTGAAACGCCTTCGAGCGTTGCGAAGTTCCCATCCCGTCGATCTTTACAATCACAAAGCCCAACTCGGCCAACTGTCGGGCTTTGTCGTTGACGTTAAAACTCTTGGGAACGTAGGCATCTTGTGGTCCGGCGTAAATCTGCTCGATGATCGGATATTTTTTGGTCGCATCAAAATTCAGTGGGCGCAAAATGACGCCGTAAATATCGGTCTGTCCATCACGAGCCTTGGCAACGAACGGCTCGGCCGGTTGCCAACCGGTCTTGAGCAAGGCCGACATATCGGCTCGCTCCAATTCGCACACGAGTTTTCCATCCGACGTGCGGCGGAGTTCATTCACGGGCGGCTGATCGACGCGAGAGTACGTGTCGAGAAAGTAGCGTTGGTCGGGCGAGTAACTTATTTTGTGCGTGCCGTTCCCTCCGGTCAGGATCGTGAGACCACTTCCGTCGAAGTTCACGCGGGCGAAGTGAACATAGTACGGGTCTTGCTGCGGGTAGATTCCGCCCGCGCGAAACCAGATTTGTCGCGATTTCGAATCGACCAGATCGACACTTCGGACGACCCAGTTGCCTGTTGTGATTTGGTTTTTCACCTGACCGTTTGTCGCGTCATACAAATAGAGATGATTCCAACCGTCGCGTTCTGACATCCAGATGATTTCGCTTGATTCATCGAGCCAGCGGAGATACATCTTGCCGGAGTAGTCGATAAAGGTTTGGCTATTTTCGTCAATGATCGTCGAAGTCTGGCTGGTCTTGGCATCAATCCCAACGATCCGCAACGCTTGATGTCCTCGTTCGTTGAATAAAAAAGAAAAGCGGGTTGAATCGGCCTCCCAGCGAAATTGGTCAATGCTCCAAGGATTGGCGAAGAGTTCGTCGTTGACCGGAACTTGCTTCAGTTCGGAAATGTCAAACAGTCGCGGACGCGGGCGGGGGAGTTCGTCGCCCGGCTTGAGATAGTCGTGCGACAAGAGCTTGGGCTGAACTTGATCGCGGGGAGACGATTCGATGAGATAGACCTTATGCTCTTGGCCCGGCTTCGTGCGCAGGGCAATCAGCTTCTTCGAGTCGGGCGACCAGAAAAATCGTCCGTCGTAAGGATCGTCCGCTGTCCCGTCGGTACTCAGTCGATGTTCCTCGCCGCTTTTGCCGTCCTTCACAACGACGTTGAATTCCTGAATTGATGCGGTCCACTTTCCATCGGGCGAACGAGGACGTTCCGGTGCGGTGCCCCGACGGCGGGGACGTATTTCCGCATCGGCGATGTTCGGCGGCGGGTTCTTTCCGTCCACGACCAGCGACGCGGGCTTCTCTTGTCCCGCCGTCGTGGCGAGAGGCTTTCCCTCTTTATCGGTCACCAGCCAGCGATGTCCCACAAACGTGTGTTGTGAATGTTCTTCGCCCGGCTTGAGACGACCATAACTGGTACGGCCTTTTTCATCCGGCATCCAAAAAATTTCGATCTCGCCCACCGTCTTGTTGATGAACGTGATCGAGGTCTCGACCATTTGCGGTTTTTTGTCGTTGGTGTCGTTGGACGGGTCGGGCGAATCGTCCGGCTTAGGTTTCTTGTCAGGTTCGGTTGCGCGGCCCAACGATTTAGTGCGACTAAGTTTGTGAGAAGTCGCGTCGAATCCCCAAGTTTGTCCACCACGTACAAACGTCGTCAAATGTTTCGCTGCGTCGAATTGCAGTTGCTCTAAGTTCAAGCGATCGGCGGTTGCATCTTGAACGCCCGCCTCTTTTAATTCCTGCGCCAACTTTTCATGATCAAACGCCGCTTGTCTGGTTCCTTTTTCGGCATCGACGAAGATGTATTCGTGGGTGTTCGCACCGGTTCGGACCCGATACCAAAAAGAGTTTCCGTCAGCGAGCCAGTGCGGCTCGACGACATCGCGAAAAACCTTGTTGGCGGTCAGTTGCGACAACTCGGCCGCCCGGTGATAGTCGGCCTTGGTCCCCTGGGCCGTGGCCAGCGTGGGAAGGGCAACTATCACTTCGGCGATGACCCCGATACAAACAAACAAGGTGGCGGAATAATTTGGGCGATTCGACGGCGAGCGGATCATGGACTTATGTGGGTGAGGAAAACGGGATTAAGAATCGTGATGGGCTGTCGTATTATGGACCAGAAAGCAACCGACAGGAAAGGAATTCTCTCGCCAGAAAACGACCATAAATCCGTGCAGCGAAAAAATAGTCGCATCTGCCAAATTGACAGCCAGAGGGGAGCGAAGTAGCAGTTTTCTGCCAATCGGAGTTGGAAATGGATTATTGCCAATCGGGCCGGTTCTTTCCAACGTCTTGCCCTAAAACGACTTGCGATTCTTCAAACGGTTCGGCGCGAAAGTTGCGTTTAATGGTGGTTCACTGCGGCCGGTGTGCGCATGTTGGCAGACTACGGAAGGGAGAACTCGCGTTTTTCCTTCCCAGTCGCAAAAATGGCCGCGAAAACTGGCCCGTAAGTGACAAACCCACCTGACATCACGTTGTTTCAGTTTTAGACCTGCGGAGGAATAGGAAATATGTCCACGGCGACCAAAAGTGCTCCCAAGAAGAAGTCCAGCACCTCGATCAAGCTCCAACCACTCGGCGACCGCGTCGTTATCGAGCGTGAAGCGTCCGAAGAGCGCACCTCGGGCGGGATTCTGCTCCCCGACAGTGCCCAAAACAAACCGGCTCGCGGCACGGTCGTGAGCGTTGGCGAAGGCCGCCTGCTCGAAGACGGCACCCGCAACAAGTTGCAGGTCAAGGCTGGAGATCGCGTGTTGTTCAGCAGCTATGCTGGCGAGCAATTCAAAGTCGGCGACGACGAATTGCTGTTGATGCGTGAGGAAGATGTCCTCGCCATCGTTGAAGGCTAAAATTTCACAATGATTGTCGTCTTTCGCTCCGCGAAAGAACGCCCTTCGCATGGCCAAGGGTGGCAATAAAACGTCCTTTCGCGGAGCGAAAGACGACAATGCGACAATGTACGTCCTGTCCCTATCGCACAAAATTCATTTCAACCGGAGAATTTCACATGGCAAAAATGATTGCCTTCGATCAAGAAGCCCGCGAAGCGATGCGTCGCGGCGTTTCCAAGTTGGCCCGCGCGGTCAAGGTCACGCTCGGCCCGAAAGGCCGCAACGTAATTCTGCAAAAATCGTTCGGCTCGCCGACCGTGACCAAGGACGGTGTGACCGTTGCTAAGGAAATCGACCTCGAAGACGTCTATGAAAACATGGGCGCACGCATGGTCCGCGAAGTCGCCAGCAAGACGAGCGACGTCGCTGGCGATGGTACAACCACCGCGACGGTCCTGGCCGAAGCGATCTTCAACGAAGGTTTGAAGGCCGTCGTCGCAGGCGTCAATCCGATCCACATGAAGCAAGGGATCGAACGGGCGGTCTCTGACATCCATGAAAAGCTCAAGAAGATGTCGATCGAAATCAAGAGCAAGAAGGAAATGGCTCAGGTCGCGACCGTCGCTGCGAACAACGACACCGAAATTGGCGAACTGCTCGCCGATGCGATGGAAAAAGTCGGCAAGGACGGGGTCATCACCGTTGACGAAGGCAAGAGCCTGAAGACCGAAGTCGATTGGGTCGAAGGGATGCAGTTTGATCGTGGTTATCTCTCGCCATACTTCGTGACGAATCCGCAAACGATGGATTGCGTCCTCGAAGATTGCTACATCCTGGTTTACGAAAAGAAGATCAGCAACGTCAAAGAGTTGATTCCCATTCTCGAAGCGGTCTCCAACGCGGGCAAGCCGCTCTTGATCGTTTGTGAAGACGTCGAAGGGGAAGCCCTCGCGACGCTCGTCATCAATCGTCTGCGTGGCACGTTCTCCTGCTGTGCGGTCAAGGCACCTGGTTACGGCGACCGTCGCAAGGCAATGCTCGAAGACGTGGGGATTCTGACGAACGCGACCGCCGTGTTTGACAGCCTGGGCATCAAGCTCGAAGGTCTCACCTTGGCCGATCTTGGCAAGGCGAAGAAGGTCATCGTCGATAAGGACAACACGACGATCATCGAAGGGGGCGGCAAGAAGGACCAGATCAAAGCCCGCATCGACCAAATTCGCCGCGAGATCGACATCTCGACCAGCGATTATGATCGCGAAAAGCTGGAAGAACGTCTGGCCAAGTTGTCGGGTGGCGTCGCCAAAGTCAACGTTGGTGCTGCGACCGAAAGCGAAATGAAGGAAAAGAAAGCCCGCGTCGAAGACGCTTTGCACGCAACCCGTGCGGCCGTTGAAGAAGGCATTCTTCCCGGCGGCGGTGTCGCTTTGCTCCGTGCGAGCAATGCAGTCAAGCCAGAAGGTCTGACCCACGACGAAG
The DNA here is from genome assembly GCA_043738845.1 of Planctomycetaceae bacterium. Lineage (GTDB taxonomy): Bacteria > Planctomycetota > Planctomycetia > Pirellulales > DASRSE01 > DASRSE01. The sequence continues at coordinate 4,729 of JAYUFG010000413.1, read as the reverse complement.
AAGTCGGTTACAAAATCGTGATTCGCGCTTGTCGTTCTCCGTTGACCTCGATCGCGGGCAACGCGGGCCAAGACGGCAGCGTGATTTGCGAAAAGGTTTTGGAAGGCAAGGGGAATTTCGGTTACAACGCCGCCACCGGTGTCTTTGAAGACATGGTCAAGGCCGGCGTGATTGATCCGACCAAGGTCACCCGCACCGCGTTGCAAAACGCAGCCAGCGTTTCGACGCTGCTCCTAACCAGCGACGCCCTGATCGCCGAAAAGCCAAAGGACGACAAGCACAGCAAGAAGGCTGGCGGTCACGGCGGCGATTACGATATGTACTAGTCGATTACGATATTCGTTTGAGTCGATTACGACTGGTATGTATTAGTTGGGTACAACTGGTATGTATTAGTCGCCAGACGGTTCGTGACGAGTAGAAAATTATACGGCCCGGCGAATCACTTCCATGTTTCGCCGGGCCGATTTTGTAAACGAGGTGTACTCTATGGATCGACTACGCTGCACGACGTTTCTTCTTGCTTCCCTTCCGAGAACGGGGCAGTTCATATAACAGAGCATTGCCCCTCTTGCCCGCCTGTTTGACCGCTCCCATATTTCGCAAACAATAGGTTACGCGACACGCAATCGAGCGATGAATCGCGGCCGCCTGAGAGAGGTCGCCCGTGTGAAAGGGCCGGGGCATTCCGCTCGGCAAAAGTGCTGCGAGATCGGCTGCGGTGCGAAAATGATGTTCGCCCAACACGGCAATCAGCTTTTGATCCTCGACCTGAAAATCATTCACCCGCCAACGTCGCCGCCGACCGTGGCCCGGAAAACGCCACTCCTCGATCTCGACCAGGGGAACTTCGAGCGTCAATCGTGGATGAGGAAAAACGCGAGTGAAATAGACCAGTTCCTGAAACAAATCCCAAATCTGGCCTCGCTTCGGACTTTGCCGCCGCTCTACGACGGGACCATTTTCGCATTCCCGCTTCACGAGCGTCTTTTTGACGACCAGCGGTTTGACGACGCGGACGGGGTGCTTTTTCAGCAGCTTGGCAATTTTATCGCGGATTGCCGACAGCGAACCGTGCTGGACTTCGACGAGTTCGTCGCCGACCACTGCATCAATCCGAAAACGGCCGAGCCGGACCTCGGTTTGGGCAGCGTCGCCCGCGTACAGCGATTTCAATTCGCGGTGGAGTGAAGTTTCCATACTTCGTAGTTCCCATTCCTTGGGCAGGTGGACGACTTAACTTAATTTACTTAACGGTGCGACATTTGGTCAACATTCGACGTTTATATTCACCACGGAGACGAAAGAGTTTGATTCGTCACTGCTTATTTCTTTTCCTGCGTCGCCTTCTCCAGCCCTGCCTTAAAGCGATCGAGAGCTTTTTTGAGCAAGCCTGAATGAGGGTCAAGTTCGTAGGCCCTGGTTTGATACGCCACAGCGTTTTCAAAGTCGCCTTTGGCAAAATAGCAATGGCCGAGTGTGTCGAGATAACCCGCCTCGCCCGGCTTGAGTTCGAGCGATTTGTGGGAAGCGCGGATCGCCTCGTCGGGGTCGCCGTCCGTATTGGCCAGGAGCCAAGCGAGTTGATTATAAGCAGATGGGTCATCCGTGCTGGCCTCGATCATCGCCCGATAGTTTTCCGCCGTTTCGTTGATTTTCTTGACGACTTTTTTGAATTCCTTCTCATTGTCTTTGGTCAGGCGATACATGGCGATCAGCAGGTCGGCGTCGGCATCATCGTTCTCAAAACCCTTTTTCAATTCGCGCAGGGCCTCCGCCGGTTTGTTCTCCGCTTCGAGAGCACAGGCCAAAAAATACTGCTTGCGAGCATTGATCGAGTCGATGTTGCGATCCAACGTGACCAGTAATCGTTGAACTTGAACATTGAGATTATGTTTCTTGACAAGTTCGTCGAGAACATCGGCCGCAGCTTTTTCTTTCCCCTGATCGTGTAAAAACTCGCAATACAGCAAGCGACCTTGCATCGGTGCAAGGCTGGTCGGCGCGCTGTAGGTCAGTTCCTTATACTCTCGCTCCGCCCAGGCCGTTCGCCCCTTGTGCTGCATCTGCACTGCGGCTTGCAGGTGGACTTGGAGCATCGGCAATTCCCGGGTCAAGCGAAATGCCCGTTCGGCAAGCTTTTCCGATTCTGGACCTTGTCCTTGAATCGCCCGCACATCGGCCAACGCATAGAGCAATGAAATGTCGGCGTCGAACTGTCGTGAATACTTTTGCGAAACTTCATCGACCAACGCCCACGATTCGTGTTTGGCCAACCACTCCAAGAGATTAACGAGTGTGGCGGGGTTCCCTTTTTCAAAGGCGATCATTTTCCGCATCACATTTAGCGAATCTTCGCGGCGGTTGAGCGTTTCGAGCAAAATGACCTGTCGACGAAACATGGCGACGAGATACGGCTCACTCGAGGCCCGTGGCGTTTGTTCGGCGAAGGCCTTTTCCTCGGCAATGTGTCGCTCCCACTCGACGAGCGCACCCTGCGGGTCGCTCTTTGACTTGGCCAAGGTCAACAACCACTTCGCGCCGGGACGACTGCATCCGTCGAGGGCCTTCGCGATGACTTTCGACCGTTTGGGCCAAGCTTCGTCGGTCGGGTCGGGAATCGATAACGCGAGCAAAGCGGCTTGTTTGGAAAGGCCCGCCGATTTTTCATAACGAACCAAACGACACAACGCCTCGACACCCAGCCCCCGCGACAGATGCGACAGGGCACTCATATACTTCAGGCGGTCTTCTGGGCCGGCCACCTCGTAATTCTTCAAACATGATTTTACGAGCGGCGGATCAGATTCGACGAACCAATCGACCTGGATCAACTTAACGAGGAGCCGGGCCCGCTCGGCAATTTCGAGATCGTCGTGATCGACGGCCGCGTTCAGGGCGTCGATGGCGTCGTAGCCGATTTTGACAAGGTCGGCCTGGGCTTTTTCGCGGCGGATAAAACTCTTGTCGCCCAACTGTTCGATCAACTTGGCAATTTGCTGTTGTTGGGGCGGCGACGGTGGGGCAAGTTCGCTGCCGTTGCCATTCGCCAAGAGCGGGGGGACGAGAAGTCCGCACACAATCAACACTGGCCCCGCGAAAGGTGCGTGACGCCAACCGTTCAATACCATTTTTTGTCGCGTGAACCGCATGAAGCACCTCAACCGTCGGGCGAACCCTGCCGATGGTTTGTCATCGGCCGGATGGAATGGAGTGAGAAAAAAACTTGTGAATCCCGCACTGTTAGGATACTCGACTTCTTCCATCAGGGGCAAGCTCGAACGGCATAGGGCTGTTTTTAGCGTTGTTGGATGTTTTCTGCTTGTTTTCGTCCTCGGTGCGACCAGCGAAACGAGTTTTTGAGTTTTCTCTGGGTGCCCCCTCCGAATTCCTTGTATACGCGACGACCTGCCGAGTGCAATGCGACAAAGACGAAGATGCGGCGAGACGCCGCTTTTGTACAAGCGATGGCAACCAACGAGGGTGGCAGAGTCTTTCGAGATGCGACAACGGAGCTTCGCCGCCTACTATCGCGCTTCAACCGTTTCGCGAACGCCGTTTTTTGCGGACATCTGCTGGTACAGTTCCACATATTGCTTCGCACTGCGGGCCCACGACCAATCTTGTTTCAGTCCGTTGCTGACGATCTTGCTCCAGACGTCGGGTTTTGCAAACGCGGCGCAAGCCCGCTTGATCGCGTCCGACAGTGCCCGCACCGATGGCTCGACAAAGCTAAAGCCATTGCCTGCCCCATTGGCCAAAGTTTCATCCGTGACATCGGTGATCGTGTTCGCCAAGCCGCCCGTCTCGCGAACCAACGGCACCGTGCCGTACTTCAAGCTGTATAACTGGCTCAGCCCGCACGGTTCAAACCGGCTGGGCATCAGAAACATGTCCGCGCCCGCTTCAATCCGATGGGCGAGCGGATCCTCAAAACCAAATCGGGCGACGACCTTTTTCGGATTCCGTTCGGCTAAGAAACGAAACTGTTCGTGAAATTTTGGATCGCCCGAGCCGAGGATGACCCACTGCATGTCGAATGTTTGCACCCACTCTTGAATGACGCCCGCGATCAGGTCCACCCCTTTTTGCTCGGTCAAACGACCGACGAATGCGGCGATTGGCGATTTCAAATCGCACGGCAAACCAAGTTCCGTTTGCAAGTCGGCCTTGCACGTCGCCTTACCAGAGGCCACATCGCTCGGCCCATAATTCCGGGGCAAGTATTTGTCCGTTTGCGGACTCCATTGCGTATAGTCCACCCCGTTGAGGATTCCGGAGACGACATTCCGCCGCGAAGAAACGACCCCTTCCAGACCGTAACCAAACTCGGGCGACTGAATCTCTTCCGCATATCGCGGGCTAACGGTGTTGATCGCGTCGGCGAAGACGAGTCCCGTCTTCAGCAAATTGAGATTGCCGTAGAACTCCATCTGGTACCAATTGAAATACTTCCAATCGAGTCCGGTCAGCAGCATATCCCAATGCCAAAAGTTTCCCTGAAACGCCATATTGTGAATCGTGAACAGCGAGACGATTTTTTCGTAACCCGGCACGGTCCGATATTCAATTTTGTGAATCGCCGGAATCAGGCCCGTCTGCCAGTCGTTGACGTGCAAGACATCGATGTTCAAATCGAGAAGTCGAATGGATTCCAGCACCGCCCGACTGAAGAAAATGAATCGCTCGCAGTTATCGCGATAATCCTCGCCGTTGGCGGTGTATAAAT
>JAYUFG010000412.1:0-4153 GCA_043738845.1 Planctomycetaceae bacterium | reverse complement strand
CCCGGCACTTTCAAAAAAAAATCGTCATGATCGGTCGCCGCAATCCAGTTTTCACTCGCCACCAACAAAAAGTAACAGCCTCGTAGCGATGCCTGATTTTAGCCGTGTCGATGGTTCAGGCGTCGCGATGCGACGCACGGAAGACGGAATACATTTCAACCGTGTCTTGAAAGACACGGCTACCGTCAGAGGTCGCAACGCGACCGAAAACGGCCCCTGCGCGAAAAGCAATCGTCGCGTCAACGGCGACACAATCGGGTGAACACCACGATCCAATTGGCTCACTCTTCGTTTGCGTTTAGAATCAAGATTCTTTCACAATGCCAAAAAACCAACACGCCGCTCATCTCATGCCATTCGGTCCTCATTACTGTGCCTTTGTCGCGTGTCGTTTCACGTATTTCCTCGTCTGTTGCGTTTGCTTCACAACGCTCACTGGCTGCGACGGCAACAATGCCTCGCCGGTTCCGGCACCGGTGAAGGAAATTCCTATTGCCGATTCTCCAAACAAAACGGATTTTCCAACGGCCGCTCGAAGCGGCGGTGGAATTTCAATGCTCTTTTATCTGCCCGACGCCGAACGGGGTTACTATCGCGGGACGCGCTTCGACCATTCCGGCATCATCGACCAAATGACGGTCGATAATCACAGGTTCTTCACCGACTTTCGTCAGCCCCACGATCCGCTCGGTCACGACCACATTCCCGGCACGGCCGAGGAATTTGGTATGGACGATCCGCTCGGTTATGAGGAAGCACAGGCCGGCGATGGCTTCGTCAAAATCGGCGTGGGCATTCTGCAACGTGCCAATCGCGAGCCGTATCAATTCCACGGCAAATATGCCACGATCGAACTCGGGAAATGGGTCATCACCAACGGCGACCGGGGGCTTTCCTTCTTGGGGTTTGAGCAAGAACTGCATGGCCCGCGCGGCTGGGCCTATCGTTACGTAAAAAAATTCGAACTACTGAAGGATTCCCACGTGAACGGGTCCGACGGAATCGCGCCCGACTGGATCGGGTTTAAGATCGTTCGCTCACTCACGAATCTCGGTACGAAGCCAATTCACACGACCCATTACGGCCATAACTTTTTGCGGATGGACGATTTTCCGCCGGGTGTGGGTTACACACTGTCATTTCCCTTTGAACCGCAACTAGACGAAAAGTTCCAGACGCAACAGGTCGTGGACGTTGTTGGCCACGACCTGATCTTTTTCTCCGACGTGCTAAAAGACAAAGCCGTCTTCGGTCAAATCATTGCCCCGGCCGATGCTGAAAGCCGCATCACGCTCCAGCACGACAAGGTTCCGTATGCTTTGCAAATTACGACGAGCCGCCCGATCTTGAAGTGGATGCTCTATTGTCATCCGCCCGCCATTTGTCCCGAGCCGTTCATCGAGATCAACGTCGCGCCGCACGACACGTTCGATTGGGAAACAGAATATCGCGTTCTCCGGGTGGCCAAGAGGGACCGAAAGTAGTGTTCGACGACGATCCTGTTCGCACCCATCATCAGTCGTCATGCACCGTTGCTATTCGACCGTCGTAAGGGTGCAAGCAAATTCCAGCCGCAACGCGACCTGACCGCCACAGGTAACTTTCCCCTTGAGAAAAAACGCATCGGCCAAGCGTTCCACCAACAACGCCTCGATCTCGACCGTTTCGCCCGGCCGCACCATCCGTTTGAAACGAACGTCGTTGGCCCTCGTCGCGACGGGAACCTTTTTCTTTTCGCCCGGCTTCGTCACGGCAAATTTGGCCAACAGAATTGCACCCGCCTGCATGGCCGCTTCGCACAAGATCACGCCGGGCGTGAGGGGAAAGTCGGGATAATGGCCGGCGTAAAAAAACTCGTTGCCCGTGAATGTCTTGCGACAGACGATCCGACTTTCCGATTGTTCGATAATTTCATCGACGAACAAGAACGGTTCGCGGTGCGGGATCGCGTCGGTGATTTGAGATGAAGCGGGCATGAGAAACTTGAAATTCGTCCGTGGAAATGAGAACGGAGATAATTGTTTCGGCGGTTTACATCTCCGTCGTCACGACCGGCGGGACGGCTTTTAGCAAATGGGCGTCCACGTCGTTGGCCACAATCACGCCGTAATTGATCGCGCCGAGCCAGCCCGACATGATGATGCCGACGCTGCCTGCATGCCATAATCCGCGGACCTGTTGCGGCAAAGCCCGGCTGACTGCGAGTCCTTCAAACTTCGTCCCGAAACTGGCACCCAGGACGTGTTTTGTGTAATGGCGGAACGTGACGGGCGTGGAGGCCTCCGCATGATCGAGCTTCGCTCGAATGTTGGGGATGTATTTTGACAAGGCGTCGAGCGTTGTCTCGATCAGATCGGCCTTGCTGGCCTCATACTCTTCCGGCGAAAGATCGCCCCAGTCGGCGTAGTTCGCGTTCGTGCTGGAGACGATCAAGCAGCGGTCGCTGCCGGGCCGGGTGCGCGGATAATAAAACGAATAGGTGCGGCTCGTCACGTCGCGACTAAGCAAGGCTTCTGTGCGAAAGTACGGAGCGGTCGAGCTAAACAGCAAGTCGCCGTTCGACTCGTCGAGCGTTTCGCCCGCCTTCAAGGCCATGTAAACCTGACAACTGGAATTGTTCAGGCGAACGGCCCGTGCGTCGTCGATAAACTTGCGGTCGAAATGTTCCTCACCGACGAGATTGAAAATGGTCGCTTTCAAATTCGAGTTGGAAACGATGGCGTTGGTTTTGATCGTGCGCCCATTCACAACGACCCCTTCGACCCGACCGTGGCGGACGAGAATTTTCTCGACGTCGCAGCGAATTCGGACATCGACGCCGCTGTGCAGCAAATCTTCGTGCATCAGTTTGATCAGCCGGTCGGTTCCCCCCTCGAACGTAAAAACGCCCTTCGACATGAAGTTGGAAAAGACGATTCCGTAGGAAATCGCCGGGTCTTCGAGCGTCGAGCCGTTGGCGTAAGTGATCGGCTCCATGAGGAGTCGCGTCACGTCCTCACGGCCGGGAAAGAATTTTTCAAACAACTGACCGACCGAGGTCGCCTGATCGTCGAAAAAGTTCATTCCCCGAGCGGCATCAAAAAACGCCTGTACCCTCTCCGTCGGAACCTGAAACTGCGACGTAAGCAGGCGAGTAAAATCATCCCGATTGAACGTGGTGGTGAGGGAGAACATCGGGTTGTCGAACCGAATGTTCTTCAGTTGCACAATCGACGCGGCGATTTCACTGGTCCAATAGCGGCGACAACTTTTGATCATCCCGACCGGAAAGCCATGCAGCGAAATGTCAAAAATGTGCCCACCCGGCCGACGAAACCAGGTCGCCATTCCGCCGAGTTTATAGTGCTGCTCCAACAGCAACACCGAATGTCCTGCCCGGGCAAGCGTGTTCGCCGCCGTCAGCCCAGCTAGACCGCTCCCGATCACGACGCAGTCGTAGAAGTCGCGAGCATCTTTGAGAAAATCACGGGGCATGAAAGTAAAGGCAAAACTTAAAACGCAAAATGCAAAACACTAAATGCTCGTTGTTCACCGTTCATCGCTCACTGTTTCCTACAGCGTTGCTCTTAGACAGTGCTGATTGGCCATGCCGATTCCGCTGACGATGGCACCGACGATGCCGACGTAACCTTGATCGGTGCCGCAGAGAAACAGGTTGGGGAACGAGGTGGTGCCATCGTACCTTTTTTCCGGTGCGCCGTACACCGCCCCATTGTCGTGGCCCGTAAACCGGCGAATCGTCGTCGGCGTGAACATATCGGTCGCCGTAACGTGTGGGCGCAAGTCGGGCATAAAGCGAATCGCCGCCGCTTGCACGTCGTGATACCAGTCGTCTTTCGCATGACGATATTCGTCGGGAGAAAGAGCCTGCCAACGATCAAAATTCGCCAGTGCCGTCACGCGGACAACGCCCTCGGCGAGCGGCGTGTCGTAGGCAAAATTATTCGGCGAGCAAATCACGCCACTTCGCGGATCAACAAGTGCATCGGGCCGCTCCCAATGAAACTGCGGCGAGTCATTGAAGAAAATAATCGTCGCCTCGTGACCCAGTTCACTCGGCGGACGGTCGAGAATCGAGACCGTTTCGACGAAGGATAAAACGCCGGGCGAGGGTGGAGAGGCGTTGACGGTTGCTGTTTCGTCTTTCGAAGAG